>CAKTZW010000016.1 GCA_934636065.1 uncultured Labedella sp. | reverse complement strand
CGCCGCTCTTCGTCGCTCTCGACGGCATCACCGATCCGCGCAATCTCGGCGCGATCATCCGGTCCACGGCGGCGTTCGGCGGCCACGGCGTCATCGTGCCGCAGCGGCGCTCCGTCGGCGTGACGGCGTCGGCGTGGAAGACCTCGGCGGGAGCCGCGGCGCGAGTCCCCGTCGCGATGGCCACGAACCTGACGCAGACGCTCAAGGCGTACAAGGAGGCCGGCGTGTTCGTCATCGGCCTCGACGGCGGGGGAGACGTCGAGCTCCCCGGGCTCGACCTCTCGGACCGGCCCCTCGTGGTCGTCGTCGGCAGCGAGGGCAAGGGTCTGTCGCGCCTCGTGACGGAGACCTGCGACGCGATCGTCTCCATCCCGATCGGAGCCGACACGGAGTCGCTCAACGCGGGCATCGCCGCTTCGGTCACGCTCTACGAGGTGTCGACGGCGCGCGCCCGGGCCGCCGCACGCTGACCCCCCTCACTGCCAACAGATCGCGCGGGTACTCGAATATTCGAGTACCCGCGCGATCTGTTGGTAGTGGGATCAGACGCGCTCGCGCCAGTCGACATCGTCCTCATCGTCGATGGGGACGGAGATCGACTCCGTGGGCGGATTGATGACCGTCGCCTCGTCGCGACGGTGACGCAGGACGTCGTTGACGTAGGACGTGAGCGCCTCGGCGAGGGGGACGTCGCGCTCCTCGCGCTGCGACATGAACCACCGGTGCTCGAGAAGCTGGTGGAACACCTCTGCGGGCTCGAGCTTGCCGCGCAGCTCGCGGGGGATCGAGGTGACGACGGGTTCGAACACCCGCATCAGCCATTCGTGGGCGACCTGCTCCTCGTCGACCTCGTGGCCGTCGCGGGCCACGGTCGCCGAATACGAGTCGAGGTCGTTGAGCAGGCGACGCGCCTGGTTCTCGCCCGTGTCGAGCCCCGTCAACCGGATGAGCCGGCGCTGGTGGTGACCCGCGTCGACGACCTTAGGCTGGATGCGGACGGTCGTTCCGCCCTCGTCCGTGCGGATCGCGAGCTCCTCGATGTCGAAGCCGAGGTCGTTGAGTCGCTGCACGCGCTGATTGATGCGCCACCGCTCCGTGGAGGCGAACACCTCCGACCCGGTGAGTTCCTTCCACAGGGAGCGGTAGGACGCGACGATGCCGTTCGAGACCTCGACGGGATCGAGCTCGTCCTCGACCCGCCCGCCCGCCTGGAGGTCCATGAGCTCTCCGGCGATGTTGACGCGCGCGATCTCGAGGTCGTTCTCCCGCTGGCCGTTCGACAGACCGCCGTCGAACAGTTTTCCCGTCTCGGCGTCGACGAGATACGCGGCGAACGCGCCGGCGTCCCGGCGGAAGAGCGTGTTCGAGAGCGAGACGTCGCCCCAGAAGAAGCCGACGATGTGCAGACGTACGAGGAGGACCGCGAGAGCGTCGACGAGCCGGGTCGCCGTGTCGGGGCGCAGCATCTGCGAGAACAGGGCACGATACGGGAGCGAGAACTTGAGGTGCCGCGTCACGAGCACGGAAGCGAGCGGGCGTCCGTCGTCGTCCATGCGCCCGGCGACCACCGCGACGGGGTCGACGCACGGGACGTCGAGCCGCTGGAGCGTCCGCAGCATGTCGTACTCGCCGCGCGCCATCTCCGTCGTCGTCTCCTTCACCGCGATGACGTAGCCCGAGAGATAGGCGAAGCGCACGAGGTGGCGGGAGATGCCCTTCGGCAGAGAGGCGATCGTCTCGCTGGGCCACTCATCGAGGGGGAGATGCCACGGCAGGTCGAGCAGGGCGGGGTCGACGGTCGCCGAGGTGATGCTGAGGGATGCGCTCATGGCGTGGACGTACTCTTTCATGAAAAGGAGAACGCCGGTCGGCGGGTGTGAGCCGCGCCGACCGGCGTCGTTCCGTTCAGCCTAGCGTCAGGCGCTGACGATGGCCTTGTTCAGCCGCTCGCCCGACTCGACGTCGAACGCGTGGATGTGGTTCGGCGCCGGGACGAGGTGGACCGTGTCACCGATCGACGGGTGCAGACGGCCGTCGACGCGAGCCACGATGTCCGTGCGCTTGCCCTCGACCTCCGAGTGCCCGTACAGGTAACCGTCGGCGCCGAGCTCCTCGACGAGGTCGACGACGACCTCGAGGCCGGCACCCGGGTCCGTCGAGACCACGATGTCCTCGGGGCGGACGCCCACCGTGACCTGATTGCCCGAGGCGGTGCTGAGGATGTCGCGGTCGACCGGGACGACGCTCGCGCCGAACTTGATGCCGCCCTCGGCGAGGTCCGCCGTGAACAGGTTCATGGCGGGGGAGCCGATGAAGCCGGCGACGAAGACGTTCTGCGGAGCCTCGTACAGGTCGCGCGGGGTGCCGACCTGCTGGAGCAGACCGTCCTTGAGGACCGCGATGCGGTCGCCCATCGTAAGCGCCTCGGTCTGGTCGTGGGTGACGTAGACGGTCGTGACACCGAGACGGCGCTGGAGCGACGCGATCTGCGTGCGGGTCTGGACGCGGAGCTTGGCGTCGAGGTTCGACAGCGGCTCGTCCATGAGGAACACCTGGGGCTGGCGCACGATCGCACGGCCCATCGCGACACGCTGACGCTGACCACCGGAGAGCGCCTTCGGCTTGCGCGTGAGGTACTGCTCGAGGTCGAGGAGCTTGGCGGCCTCGAGGACACGGCTCGCGCGCTCCTCCTTGCCGACGCCGGCGATCTTGAGCGCGAAGCCCATGTTCTCGGCGACGGTCATGTGCGGGTAGAGCGCGTAGTTCTGGAACACCATGGCGATGTCGCGGTCCTTCGGCGGGACGTCCGTGACGTCGCGGTCGCCGATGAGGATGCGGCCGTCGTTGACCTCCTCGAGGCCCGCGAGCATGCGGAGCGACGTCGACTTGCCGCAACCGGAGGGGCCGACGAGGACGAGGAATTCGCCGTCCGCGATGTCGAGGTTGAGCTTGTCGACCGCGGGGCGGGTGCCGCCCGGGTAGAGCCGGGTGGCGTTGTCGAACGTGACTGATGACATGTTCTGTCTTCTCCTTCACCGGCAGGTACGTGCCGGACGATCCGAGTGAATGGAAGCGCGGCCGCCGGTCGGAACGGATGCTCCGATCGGGTATGACGACGCACGCGTCGCCGTCGACGCGCCCCCTCAGTATGTCACGCTTCCGCCCACGGAGGGGACACGTCCCTCCGCGCCGAGCCGCGGTCGCCGAGCAGCCTCCAGGGTGTGCGTGGCCCGCGTTCAGGCGGCGGGCCTACTATCGAAGGAGAGCGCCGGACCGACCAGGTCTCGGCGCACGTCTCTGTCACGCCGTCAAAGCGAGGATCAATGACCACCGGAGAACCTGCCGGTCACGACAAGCCCGTGAGCAAGAACGACCGCCGAGAGGCCGCGCGCGAGAAGGCCAAGGAGCTGCGAGCCGCCCAACGGCGGAAGGAGCTGCGCAACCGCGTTCTGCTGCAGGGCGGCATCATCGTCGCCGTGCTCGCCGTCGTGGCGATCGTCGCCGTGTTCGTCGTCTCCTCCATCCGGCCCGCCTCCGGCGGCCCGGCCAACATGGCCAGCGACGGCATCGTCCTGGGTCAGGGACTCGAAGTACAGCAGACCGAGGCGCTCCCGGCCGGCGCCGAGCCGCAGCCCACGGCGCAGGATCCGGCCGTGGCCCAGATCCGGGTCTACCAGGACTACCTCTGCCCGTTCTGCGGCGACTTCGAGCGCTCCAACGCCGACCAGATCGAGTCGCTGCTCGACTCCGGAGCGGCGACGATCGAGATCCACCCGATCGCGATCCTGTCGGGGCGGTCGGCCGGAACCCAGTACTCGCTCCGAGCGGCGAACGCCGCGGCGTGCGTCGCCGACTCCTCACCGGACAGCTTCTGGGCGTTCAACTCCGCGCTCTTCGCCGATCAGCCGGAGGAGGGGACCGCCGGGCTGACGGACGATCAGCTCGTCGAGCTCGCGGAGACCGCCGGGGCGTCGCGGGTCGACGACTGCATCGAGGACCAGGACTTCGCCGGCTGGGTGGAATCGGCGACCGACCGCGCGACCGAAGGACCGCTGCCGGACTCCGCCGTCGACAGCGTCACCGAGACGCCGACGATCCTCGTGAACGGTCGGCAGTACACCGGCTCCCTCGAGGACCCGGAGGAGTTCCGCGCGTTCGTCCTGCAGGCCTCGAGCGACACCTACTCCACCTCGACTCCCACGCCGTCGCCCTCCGGTACCCCGTCGCCCTCCAGTACGCCGACGCCGTCCGGCACGCCGACACCGGACGAGTAGTCCTCGGTCCCGGTCCCCGTCCCCGTCCGTCGCGCGAGCGGGGAGTGGCTAGGATGGGTGCTCGTCGGCCGACTTGGCGCAATTGGTAGCGCAACGCTCTTGTAAAGCGTAGGTTGCGGGTTCGAGTCCCGCAGTCGGCTCCAGGTACTCCCGTGCGAGCTTCCGTCCCGCGCGAGATGTACTCCCGCGCGAGCGCAGGAGAGGATCAGCACGTTGAGCGAGAAGCCCGTCGTCCTGTTCGTGTGCATCCACAACGCCGGCCGATCCCAGATGGCCGCCGGCTACATGCGCGCCCTCTCGCACGGTGCCGTCGAGGTCCGCTCCGGCGGCTCCGAGCCGGGCGACCAGATCAACCCCGTCGCGGTCGCCGCGATGGCGGAGGAGGGCATCGACATCTCGCACGCGGTGCCCCAGCTGATGACGACGGAGCAGGTCCGCGAGTCCGACGCCGTGATCACCATGGGCTGCGGCGACGTCTGCCCCATCTTCCCCGGCAAGCGCTACGAGGACTGGGAGCTCGAGGACCCGAAGGGGAAGTCGATCGAGCAGGTGCGCGCGATCCGCGACGACATCAAGGGCCGCGTCGAGCGGCTGCTCGAGGAGCTGCGCCCGGTCACGACCTGACCATCCCGGCGGTAGACTCGGACGATTTTGTGCTCCCGAGGATGATCGGACGGTCGACGCGTGGCGGAGGGTGTGAGGCGGGCGTTCCCGCAGTGGCTGGGACTCGTGCTCGCCGTCGTGACGGGCACGTTCGTCGCCGTGCAGGCGCGCATCAACGGCTCTCTCGGAAGCGCCCTCGACGACGGATTCGCCGCGGCGACGGTGTCGTTCGGCTCCGGCCTCGTCATCCTCTCCCTCATCATGGCGTTCTCGCGACACGGTCGCCGTGGGCTCGGTCGGGTCGTCGCGGGACTGCGTGACCGGACGGTCCCGTGGTGGACCGTCGCCGGCGGCGCCGCGGGCGCGTTCCTCGTGCTCTCGCAGGGAATCGCGGCAGCGGCTCTCGGCGTCGCCCTGTTCACCGTCGCGATCGTGGCCGGGCAGACGATCTCGTCGCTCCTCCTCGACCGGATCGGCTTCGGCCCCCACGGGGTCGTCCGGTTCGAGCCCGCCCGCGTCATCGGCTCGATCCTCGCCCTCGTCGCGGTGGCGTGGGCCGTCTCGACGGAGTTCGGCGGCGAGAAGCCGATCCTCCTCCTCATCATGCCGCTGCTCGGAGGCATCGGGATCGGGTGGCAGCAGGCCGTCAACGGCCGCGTGCGGCAGCTCTCCTCGAGCGCCCTCACGGCCACCTTCATCAACTTCACGGTCGGCACGGTCGTCCTCGTCGTCGCCATGCTCGTGCACTTCGCCTCGGCTGGACTCCCCGAGGCGCTACCGACGGATCCGGTCCTCTACATCGGCGGCGCCATCGGCTGCGTCTTCATCGGCGTCTCCGCATTCCTCGTCGCGCACACCGGTCTGCTCGTCCTCGGACTCGGCACCGTCGCGGGCCAGCTCGTCGGCGCCGTCGTGCTCGACGTCGTGGTCCCCGGTGCCGGGGGAGTGCACTGGACCACCGTCGCGGGCGCCGCCCTCGCCCTCGTCGCCGTCGCGATCGCGAGCGTCCGGAGACGGTGAGCTCTCGGGTCGACGGAGGACGGCCTCGCCGCCTCGGTCGCGCGCCGGTCCTCAGAGGACGGTGAGGAAGCGGTCGGGGTCGACGGCGCGGCGCGTCCCGGCGCGCTTGCCCTCGGGGATCCCGCCGATGTAGAGCCACCCGAGCAGCTCCTCGTTCTTGGCGAGTCCGTGGGCTTTCCGCATCGGTTTGCTGCGCGTGTACCACCCCGTGCGCCAGAAGACACCCCAACCGGCGGCGTCGAGGAGGAGGCTCAGGGTGTGGGCGACGCCGGAGGCGACGGCCTCCTGCTCCCACCGTGGCACCTTGTGCGACTTCTGCTCCGCGACGACGACAGCGACGAGGAGAGGCGCCCGGAGCGGCTTGTCGGACGGGCGTCCGTTCCGTTCCGCCTTCGCGATCGCCTTCCCGAGGCGACGACGCGCGTCGCCCCGCATCTCGATGAGGCGCCAGGGACGGAGGGAGCTGTGGTCCGCCACTCGACCGGCGGCCGCGACCATGCGCGCGAGCTCCGCGTGCGTCGGCGCGTCGTCGGTCACCTTCGACCACGAGCGCCGGGACGCGACGGCGTCGAGCACGGTCTCGAAGCGCTCGCCCCGCTCCGTCGCGCCGGTCACGCGAGCGTCCGGGGTCACTCGGAGGGAGTGAAGCCGAGCGCGAGCGAGTTCATGCAGTAGCGGTCGCCGGTCGGGGTGCCGAAGCCGTCGTCGAAGACGTGCCCGAGGTGGGAATCGCACGTCGCGCATCGCACCTCCGTGCGCACCATCCCGAGCGAGGTGTCCTCGATGAGCGTCACGGCCTCCGGACGGACGGACTCGTAGAAGCTCGGCCACCCGCATCCCGAGTCGAACTTCGTGCCGCTCTGGAACAGCTCGGCTCCGCACGCTCCGCAGGTATAGAGGCCGGCGCGGCTCTCGTCGAGCAGCTCGCCCGTCCACGCGCGCTCGGTGGCCGACTCCCGGAGCACCGCATACTGCTCAGGGGTCAGCTCCGCCCGCCACTCCGCGTCGCTCTTCTCGACTTCGTGCGCCATGGTCGTCCTTCCGTCGTGTCCTCCTCCATTCAACAGCACGTGAGCGCGAGTGGTCCCCGTATGTCCCGCCGTGAAGCGGTCGCGCGACGGGCCGACGGGCGAAACCTCCACGACACGCGCCGTGATTAGGATGTGGCCCAGGGAGGAGGGCGACATGTCTGTGAGCAACACGTCGGGTGGTCGTGACGACGCGCGCGAGGCCCGCGCCCTCGACGAGCGGGAACGGTCGATCCTCGACTTCGAGCGGCAGTGGTGGAAGCACGCCGGAGCGAAGGAGGACGCGATCCGCTCAGAGTTCTCCCTGTCGGCGGCCCGGTACTATCAGGTGCTCGGTGCGCTCATCGACCGGCGCGAGGCCCTCGTCTACGATCCGATGCTCGTGAAGAGGCTGCAGCGCTTGCGCGAGGCGCGCTCCGCCGCCCGAGCAGCACGCACCACTCCCCGGTCCTCGAGCTGACCGCTCGCGGACGACGAACGGAAGATGTCGCCAACGCAATGAGTCGCAACCACCCCCAGGACCGTTTCGACGTGACGGGTCCATCGGGCCCCGCACGCATCGGCGCCCACCGGGCACCGGAGCCCCGGGGCCGCGGGTGGAAGGCCTTCGCCTGGGCAGCGGCCGCGACCGTCGTCCTCGTCGTCATCGGAATCGTGAGCCTGCAGCTCATCACGAACCGGCTCGACCTCGACGCGGTCTTCCCGCAACAGGACGAATCGCAGGCCGCGACGGACGCGCCGTCCACGCCGGCGCCGTCGCCGGCGGTCGTCGACCCGGAGGCCCTCGTCACCGTCCTCAACGGCACGTCGACGTCGGGGCTCGCCGCCCGTGCCGTCGAACAGCTGGCCGCCGCCGGATGGTCCCAGAACATCGCCGTGAGCAATGCCGACGAGGACACCGTCGAGACGACGACCGTCTACTACCAGGACGCCTCGCAGGAGGGGGCTGCGCGGGGCCTCGCCGAGGCGCTCGGCGTCGGCAGCATCACCCTCTCCGACGACTTCGCCATCCCCACCGCGGAGGGGGAGGAGCCGATCCTCCAGCTGGTCGTCGTCCTCGGAGCCGATTACGCGCCCCCGGCCGGTTGATCCGCCGGCCACCGTCACCCTGTGTTTCCCGCACGTTTCCGGGGTGCTGAGGGTCTGTAACCTTTTGGAATCTCCGGTGTACGCGGCGGTCCCCGATGGCTACTATCTGGAAGTGGTCGCACATGCTGCACTCTCCGTTCTCCGCTCGATGACGGCGCCCGCACGCATGATCGTCGCGCGTCGCGGCCGGCCCGGCATAGGCAACAGTCGAGTGCCGTGAGACACAGCAACATGGGAGTAAGGCATGGCGAACGGAACCGTGAAGTGGTTCAACGCTGAGAAGGGCTACGGCTTCATCACCGTGGACGGGGGAGGACAGGACGTGTTCGTCCATTACTCCGCCATCGACATGAGCGGCTACAAGGTCCTCGAAGAGGGCCAGCAGGTCGTCTTCGAGGTGGGCACGGGGGCGAAGGGTCCCCAGGCCGAGTCGGTCCGTCTCGCGTAGACACTGACGGGCGAGACCCGCAACGAACGCCGTCGACTCCGGTCGGCGGCGTTCGTCGTCGTGGTCCGTCCCGTGCGTCCGACACCCTCCTGCGGCGGCTTGCACTCCCTGATCGAGAGTGCCAGAATCGTGTTAGCACTCGCGTTATCTGAGTGCTAAAACGTTCACAACGTCCGGGAGGGACGAAAAACAGCATGGCAAAGATCATTGCTTTCGACGAAGAGGCCCGGCGCGGCCTCGAGCGTGGACTCAACCAGCTCGCTGACGCCGTCAAGGTCACGCTGGGCCCGCGCGGCCGCAACGTTGTCCTCGAGAAGAAGTGGGGAGCCCCCACCATCACGAACGACGGCGTCTCGATCGCCAAGGAGATCGAGCTCGACGACCCGTACGAGAAGATCGGCGCCGAGCTGGTCAAGGAGGTCGCGAAGAAGACCGACGACGTCGCCGGCGACGGAACGACCACGTCGGTCGTGCTCGCCCAGGCGCTCGTGCGCGAGGGTCTGCGCAACGTCGCGGCCGGTGCCGACCCGATCAGCCTCAAGAAGGGCATCGAGAAGGCCGTCGCCGCGGTGAGCGCCGAGCTGCTCGCCTCCGCGAAGGAGATCGAGACGCGCGAGGAGATCGCGGCGACCGCCGCCATCTCGGCCGCCGACCCCCAGATCGGCGAGATCATCGCCGACGCGATCGACAAGGTCGGCAAGGAGGGCGTCGTCACCGTCGAGGAGTCGAACACCTTCGGCACCGAGCTCGAGCTCACCGAGGGCATGCGCTTCGACAAGGGCTACCTGTCGGCGTACTTCGTGACCGACACCGACCGTCAGGAGACGGTCTTCGAGGACCCCTACATCCTCATCGCCAACTCGAAGATCTCGAACATCAAGGACATCCAGGCGATCGCGGGCCTCGTGATCGACTCGGGCAAGCCGCTCCTCATCATCGCCGAGGACGTCGACGGCGAGGCTCTCGCGACCCTCGTCCTCAACAAGATCCGCGGCATCTTCAAGTCCGTCGCCGTCAAGGCTCCGGGCTTCGGCGACCGTCGCAAGGCGCAGCTGCAGGACATCGCGATCCTCACGGGCGGACAGGTCATCTCGGAGGAGGTCGGCCTCAAGCTCGAGAACGTCACCCTCGACCTGCTCGGCCGCGCTCGCAAGGTCGTCATCACGAAGGACGAGACGACAATCGTGGAGGGCGCCGGCACCAAGGAGCAGATCGACGGCCGCACGGCTCAGATCCGCAAGGAGATCGAGAACACCGACAGCGACTACGACCGCGAGAAGCTCCAGGAGCGCCTCGCGAAGCTCGCCGGCGGCGTGGCCGTCATCAAGGCGGGTGCCGCGACGGAGGTCGAGCTCAAGGAGCGCAAGCACCGCATCGAGGACGCCGTCCGCAACGCGAAGGCCGCCGTCGAGGAGGGCATCGTCTCCGGTGGTGGCGTCGCGCTCATCCAGGCGGGCACGAAGGCCTTCGAGACCCTCGAGGTCTCGGGTGACGAGGCGACGGGTGCGAACATCGTGAAGGTCGCCATCGAGGCACCCCTCAAGCAGATCGCTCTCAACGCCGGTCTCGAGCCGGGCGTCGTCGCCGCCAAGGTGCGCGAGCTTCCCTCCGGTCAGGGCCTCAACGCCGCGACCGGTGAGTACGTCGACATGCTCGCCACGGGCATCAACGACCCGGTGAAGGTGACGCGCTCCGCGCTGCTCAACGCCGCGTCGATCGCCGGCCTCTTCCTCACGACCGAGGCCGTCGTCGCCGACAAGCCGGAGAAGGCCGCTCCGGTCCCGGCCGACCCCACGGGCGGCATGGACTTCTAGTCCGATCCGCTCCCGGTCACACCAACGGCGGGGCGTCTCCTTCGGGAGGCGCCCCGCCGTCGTCGTACTCGCCGGTCAGCGGAAGAGCGAGGCGTTCTGCTGCTCGACGTCGACGTAGCTCTGCACGGATCGGTCGAGAGCCGTGTTGATGCTCGAGAGCGACTCCTCGACCCTCTGCTGCGTGGACCGCCATTCCCCGACGACGCCCTGGAAGGCCGCGGACGCCGAGCCGGTCCATGAGGACTGCAGCTCCGTCAGCTGAACGTGCAGAGCCGCGCATTCCGAGCGGACCCGTTCGATCGTGCCCCGCATGCTCGAGGCGACCCCCGCCGCCGCATCGCTGTCGACCTGGAATCTGGTCATGACACCCCTTTCGGTCATCGCGCATACGCCGTGCATGCGCTCGACCGACGGTAGGCCCCGCGACCGAGCGGTCCGATGCGGCCGGGGGAGCGGTGGGATCCCGCCCGCGTCGACGCGTGGGTACGGCGGGTGTCGGAGCGCGAGGCACAATCGGTGCGCTCGCGGACTCAGTCGTCCGCTTCGCGAGGTCCTGACGAGCGGTCGTCGGCCGGCCCCGACGCCGACGGCGACGCCCCGTTCCCGGCGTCGTCGGATTCGGGGTCGCGGGGCGCGGCGAGCGGCAGCTCGACGCGGAAGGTCGCCCCTCCGCCCGGGGTCTCGACCACCGAGACCGTGCCGTGGTGCGCCGCGATGATCGAGGACACGATGGCGAGACCGAGCCCGCTTCCGCCGGTCTCCCGGGTCCGCGAGGTGTCGGCGCGCCAGAAGCGCTGGAAGATCTTGTCGCGGATCTGGGGCGGGATGCCCTCACCGTGGTCGATCACGGCGATCGTCGCGCGCCCCGTCGTCGGGTCCGCCGAGACGCCTACCTCGAGGGGGGAGTCCGGGGGAGTGAAGCGCAGGGCGTTGCCCATGAGATTCGCGATGACCTGGCGGAGCTTGTTCTCCTCCGCGTAGACGATGGCGGGAACCGTGGGCGTCGGGCCCGTGGCATGCACGATCGGGTTGAGGGTGAGGGTCGGCGCCGCGTCCTCGGCGCCCGTCCGCGGCCGCCGTGAACGCAACCGCGCCCGGGTCCCGGCTGCCAGCGCCATCGGTCCCGTGGCCGTGGACGCGCCGGCGCCTCGCGGCTTGTTGATCGTCGGCGGCGGCGGAGCCTGCACCGGCACGTCCTCGGGCCGGCTGATCGTCGAGATGCGTCGGGGCGGGGTGTCGATGACGACGCGGACGTCGCGGCCGGGGGACGCGGCGCGTGCGTCCATGACGGCGTCGCGAGCGATCGGGGTGAGGTCCACCGGCTCGAGTCTGAGCGGCTTCGTCTCATCCAGTCTGGCCAGTTCGAGGAGGTCCTCGACGAGTCCGCCCATGCGGATCGCCTCCTTCTCGATGCGCTCCATCGCCTGAGCGACGTCCTCCGGCTTCTGCAGCGCCCCCATGCGGTAGAGCTCCGCGTAGCCGCGCACGGTCACGAGGGGAGTGCGCAGCTCGTGGCTCGCGTCTCCGACGAAGCGGCGCATCTGCTCGTTGGCCCGCGCCCGATCGCGGAAGGCGCGGTCGATCCGGGCGAGCATGGTGTTGAGCGAGCGGTTGAGGCGGCCCACTTCCGTGTTCGGCGTGGCCCCGGAGAGACGTTGGCTGAAGTCGCCGTCCGCGATGCGGGCGGCCGTGTGCTCCACCTCGCGGAGGGGGAGGAACGTGTTCGTGACGAGGACGCGCGTGAGGAGCGCCCCGAGCACGATGACGCCGAGCCCCAGCCCGAAGAAGATCGTGAGATACGTCGCCACGATGGTGTCGGTCCCGCGCATGGACGCCGCGACGTAGACGATCGCGCACGAATCGCAGCCCCCGATCGAGACGGGAACGAAGCGGCCGAGGAACTCGGTGCTGCCGACCTCGCTCGTCGTCCCGACGAAGTCCATCGGCCCGGTGCTCGCGAGGGCCTTCTCGACGTCGAGGTGGGCCTCGACGCGGGGGGCGAGCCGATCGTCACCGTCCCACGAACGGTCGACGAGGGTCCCGTCGCCCGCGTAGAGCGCCATGTACAGGTCGTTCTGCGCAGCCATGGAGAACGCGCTCGCGTCGCCGTCGAGGTAGGCCCTGACCTTGCTCTCCGACAGCGTGCTGAGCTGCGTCTTGACCTGCGTCACGAGCGCCGGCTTGAGGATCGCCATCGTGCCGATACCGGCGATGAGCAGACCGAAGGCGAGGACGAGGACCGTCACGCCGGTGATCTTCGTGCGGAGCGAGATGCCGTTCCACCACTCGCCGGACTTCTCGACGAAGGCCGACCATGATTCCGTCTTCGCGGCGGCCCCCGTCATGCCGGGCCGCGGCTCAGGGCTTCGCCACCGCGGTCTTCAGCATGTAACCGAAGCCGCGCTTGGTCTGGATGAGCGGCTCGGCCGAGAACTGGTCGAGCTTGCGGCGCAGATAGGAGATGTAACTCTCCACGATGCCCGCGTCGCCGTTGAAGTCGTACTCCCACACGTGGTCGAGGATCTGGGCCTTGCTCAGCACACGGTTGGGGTTGAGCATCAGGTAGCGGAGCAGCTTGAACTCCGTGGGGCTCAGCTCGACCGGCGTCGATCCGACGAGGACCTCGTGCGTGTCCTGGTCCATCGTGAGCTCGCCCGCGCGGATGACGGCGTCCTCGTCCGCCTGCATCGTGCGACGGAGGATGGCCTTGATGCGGGCCACGATCTCGTCGAGGCTGAACGGCTTCGTGACGTAGTCGTCGCCGCCGACCGTGAGTCCGGTGATCTTGTCCTCCGTGTCGTCCTTCGCGGTGAGGAAGAGGATCGGTGCGGTGTAGCCGGCGGAGCGGAGTCGCTTCGTGACGCCGAAGCCGTTCATGTCCGGCAGCATGACGTCGAGGATGATGAGGTCGGGCTCCTCCTCGAGCACGGCCGAGATCGTCTGAGCGCCGTTGCCCACGGCGCGCACGGCGAAGCCGGCGAAGCGCAGGCTCGTCGTGAGCAGGTCACGGATGTTGGGTTCGTCATCGACGATCAGGATGCGGGGGCCGGTCATGGACCCATTATCTGCACGTTGGCTGGATCCTTCCTGAACGTCGTAGGGCGACGATTCCGCGCCGAGAAGGGGACGGGCAGAATGGCGTCATGCCCGCAGCGCCCCCGTCTCTGCTCTCGCTCTCCGACGGGGTGAGCCGTCGACAGCCGATGAGGACCATCGGCTCCCGCGCGTTCGACTTCTCGCGGCAGGTCGCCGTCATGGCGGTGGTCAACCGCACCCCGGACTCCTTCTACGATCGCGGTGCGACCTTCGCCCTCGATCGCGCCGTCGAGGCGTGCGAGCGCGCGGTCGAGGCAGGCGCCGACTGGGTCGACATCGGCGGAGTGCCGTTCGCCCCCGGCCCCGCGCTGCCGGTCGAGGAGGAGATCGACCGCGTGCTCCCCGTCGTCCGCGCGGTGCGGGAACAATCGGACGTCGTCATCTCCG
>CAKTZW010000015.1 GCA_934636065.1 uncultured Labedella sp. | reverse complement strand
CGTCGCCTTCCAGCTCGTCGACGACGTCATTGACCTCTCCACTCGGCCGGAGGAGACGGGCAAGGTGCCGGGCACCGACATCAAGGCCGGTGTCGTGACGCTGCCACTGCTCATCCTGCGCGAACGGGCCACCTCCGACGCGGCGTCCGCGCGCCTCCTCGAGCGCATCGAGCGCGGTGCCGCCGCCCCGGACGACGCGGACTCCGCCGACTTCGACGCGGCCATCGCCGAACTGCGCGCGCACGCCGCCACCTCGGACACCATCGCCGAGGCCCACCGGTGGGCGCGTGAGGCCGTGCAGGCCCTCGACGTGCTGCCGACCGGCCCCATCAAGACCGCGCTCACGCGCTTCGCCGACTCGATCGTCGAACGCAGCAGCTGACCACAGCCGTCCGCGGCACCATCGACTCGGCGCGCGACGGCGCGCCGCAGCAAGGAGAACGTTCGTGAAGTTGAGACTCGCCATCGTCGGAGCAGGACCCGCCGGAATCTACGCAGCGGACATCCTGCTCAAGCACGAACGCGCCTTCGACGTCTCGATCGACCTCTTCGAACGGCTGCCGGCGCCCTACGGGCTGGTGCGCTACGGCGTCGCCCCCGACCACCCCCGCATCAAGGGCATCATCAACGCGCTCCGCGACGTGCTCGACCGCGGCGACATCCGCATCTTCGGCAACGTCGACTTCGGGACCGACATCACCCTCGACGACCTCAAGAAGCACTACCACGCGGTCATCTTCTCCACGGGTGCCGTCCGCGACGCTCCCCTCGCCATCGACGGCATCGACCTCGAGGGGTCGTACGGGGCGGCCGACTTCGTCAACTGGTTCGACGGTCATCCCGACGTCCCGCGCACCTGGCCCCTCGACGCGCGCGAGGTCGCCGTGCTCGGCAACGGCAACGTCGCGCTCGACATCTCTCGCATCCTCGCGAAGCACGCAGACGATCTGCTGCCGACCGAGATCCCGGACAACGTCTACGAGGGACTCAAGGCCTCACCGGTCACGGACGTGCACGTCTTCGGGCGGCGCGGGCCGGCCCAGGTGAAGTTCACCCCGCTCGAGCTGCGCGAACTCGGCGAGCTGCGCGACGTCGACATGATCCTCTACGACGAGGACTTCGACTACGACGAGGCGTCGAAGCTGGCGGTGGCCTCGAACAAGCAGGTCATGGTGATCGACCGCGTCCTGCAGCAGTGGCGCCAGCGGGAGACGGGATCGGCGAGCCGCCGACTCCACCTGCACTTCTACGCCAAGCCGCTCGGGCTCGTCGACGACGGCACCGGCCGCGTCTCCGCGTTCCGGTACGAGCGCACGCGCCCGGACGGGGAGGGCGGCGTCGTCGGGACGGGGGAGATCCGCGAGGTCCCGGTGCAGGCGTTCTACCGCGCGGTCGGCTACTTCGGGTCCCCGCTCGCGGACGTCCCGTTCGACGAGGAGCACGGCGTCATCCCGAACCACGAGGGACGCGTGCTCCACGCCGACAGCAACGAGATCGTCCCGGGCGTGTACGCCACGGGCTGGATCAAGCGCGGGCCCGTCGGCCTCATCGGGCACACGAAGTCCGATGCGATGGAGACGATCTCGCACCTCGTGGGCGACCAGAGCGACTGGTGGAGCCCGGCGCAGCCCGAGGAGGAGAGCATTCCGGCGCTCCTGTCGGAACGGGGTGTCGAATTCACGACCCTCGACGGCTGGCACCGGCTGGACGAGCACGAGCTGGCTCTCGGCGCCGCCCGCGGTCGTGAGCGTGTGAAGGTCGTGCCGCGCGAGGAGATGGTGGACGTCTCGCTCGGACGCGCGGCGGAGGCGGGTGAGTAGGGGAGTTCTCCACCCTGCAACGCCTTCGCGGCGACCGACCGCGTCGTTAGGCTGACGCCATGACGAACGACCAGGGCAACGCGAATCAGAACCCGTGGCCGCAGCAGCCGCCGCAGCAGCCGCCGCAGCAGCCGGAACAGCACCAGCCGGGGCAGCAGCCGTTCCCGCCGCAGCAGCCGTACGGCGGACCGGGGGCCGGACAGCCGCCGCAGTCCGCGCCGTACGGTCAGCAGCCGCAACCCCAGCCGGGCTATGCCCAGCCGGGTCAGCCCTCTGGTCAGCCGGCCCAGCCTAGTCAGCCGAGCCAGCCCTACGGTCAGCAGCCGGGTCAGCCGAGCCAGCCCTACGGCCAGCAGCCGGGTCAGCCGAGCCAGCCCTACGGCCAGCAGTATCCGCAGCAGCCGGGTCAGCAGCCCTACGGTCAGCAGAACCCGTCGGGTGCGGGGTACGGCCAGCAGTACTCGGGCGCGCAGTACGCGGCTCCGCGGCCGAAGCGTTCGTTGCGCGAGCCGCTCGTCGGAGCGATCGCGGTCGTCGTGGTCGCGGTGGCCGTCTCGATCCTCACCACCCTCGGTAACCTCACCTTCGGTCTGGGCATCGAGTACGTCGCGCAGTCGCTGGTCTTCTTCATCCAGCCCATCGTGTTCGCCGCGCTCGCGTTCGTCGGCGCGGCCTTCCTCTCTCCGATCGAGCGAGCGACGACGCGGTCGGCGTTCCTGCGCAGCGCCCTGATCGCCGGTGGTCTCGGCGCCGCCGGGCTCTTCCTGCTCACGACGGTGTTCAGCCTCTTCGACACCGACTTCGGCTCGAGCTTCGTACGCGGTGCCCTGATCGGCACGATCACGCAGTCGATCCAGTACCTCTTGGTCTTCATCGCGGCCATCCTTCTCGACCGGATGGGACGCACCCGCACCACCTCCTGACCCCTCCAGCGCTGCTCTTGCGTACGCAACTGCCGACCGCGGGTGAAATCTCACCCGCAATCGTCAGTTGCGTACGCAATCACCGGGATGGGGGTGCGAGGGATGGGGGCGCGAGGGGCGACGGGGTGAGGCGGGTCGGGGGCAGTGGCGCGGTCGTCGTCACGCCGTTGCGGCGCGCCCACCAGATGCTCAGGGCGGCGGCGAGGACGCACACGGCCATCGGTGCGAGCATGAACGGCCCCGCCACCCCGGCCTCGCGCTGGAACACCTGGTCCGTCTGGGACATGAGCGCGGTGGGGACGAGCAGGAGCACGTTGTTCGTCACGTGGATGAGGATGGGCGCCTCGAGGCCGCCGGTCCCTCGAGCGGTGATCGAGAGCGAGACGCCGAACACGAAGTAGTACGCGATGAGCCAGGGGTCGCCCGCGAGGTGGGCGACAGCGAAGATCGCGCCGGACAGGATGGCCCCGGCGACGAACGCCGTGGTGGGGTCGCGGAACCACGAGCCCGCCGAGCGCTGGATGAGACCCCGGGCGGCGAACTCCTCGCCGGCCGACTGCAACGGCGTGGTGAGGACGATCACCGCGACCATGGCGACGACTGTCGCATCGATGACGACGGCGTCGAGCGGCGAGAGCGCGAACGACACGGCGACGTAGACGGCCCACACGGGCACGATGATGAGCGCGAGGCGGCCGAGCCACCGCCAGCGGAACCGGCCTTCGACCGACGACATCCAGCGCGGCCGCACCCCGAACAGCCACCACTGCAGGAGCACCGCCACCGGCCACATAGCGGCGAGCGCGAGGTTGTTCGCGAGCATCGTCCACGGAGTCAGGGCGATCGTGCCATCTTCGAGGTCCTCGAGCGAGGAGGCCCCCGTGAGCAGGTCGACGGTGATCGCGGCGACGCTGAGCAGGAGGGAGAGCGCGAGGAAGACGACGGCGAGGATCACGATCGCGACGACCCCGCGCCACCACGCCGGTGTGACGCGGAGAGCGTGGTCGTAGGTGGCCGTCTCCGTGCCCGTCCGTGCGGCCGGCGCGGTCGGGGCGGTCGGTGCAGCCGAGGCGGAGGGCGCGGAGGGCGCGGCCGGCGCGGCGTGCGCGGCGTCGGAGGAGGGGAAGCCGGTGGGGTCGGTGGGAGAGGTCGGCGTGTGATCGCTCATGCTTTCACGCTAGAACGACTCGTGCCTCAGCGCCTCCGCCGTGAGGCGGTCGACGCGAGGGGGACGGCGTCAGGCCCGGGCGAGCGCCCGCAGGGCGATCCAGAGTTCCGCGCGCGATGCGAACGAGGACAGGTCCCGGTCGAGCAGCCGCTCGATGGTCGAGATGCGCGAGCGCAGGGTGTGACGGTGCACGCCGAGCCGACGCGCCGCCGGGTCCGTCTGGCCGTTGGTCTCGAGCCAGACGCTGAGGCTCTCGAGGAGATCGTCGTCGGCGGCGATGGGCCGGAGCACCGTGGCGGCGACATCCCTCGTTCCGGCGCGCTCGAGCAGCCAATCGACGCCTCGCGAGCCGAGGTCCGTCGAGCGGAGGACGGGCGCCGTCGCCGTCGTCGCCTCGAGGGCCGTGCCCGCCTCGCGGTACGCGCGGGGAGCGTCGCCGAGCGGTGCCGATGCGGAGAGTCCGGCGGTCCGTCCGGCCCGCCCGAGCGCGATCGCCGCGGTCTCGACCTCGGCCGGGTTCCCGATCAGGACGAGCTCCTCGTCGACCTCGGCCGCCACGGTGCGTGCCGCGGGCACGAGCCTCTCCTCCGACGTCCCGTCGCCGCCGCGCACGCGTGCGACCACCACCTCGCCGGTGGGCAGGTGCTCGCCGAGTTCGGCCAGTACGAGCCCGGCGAGGTCCGCACGGGCGTCGAGCAGCGCGCGCACGGCGGCACGGCGCACCGCGGCGCGCGCACCCGAGAGCATGCGCCCCTGCTCGAGGGCGACTCCGACGAGTGCGACGACGCTCGTCACGACCGTCTGGTCGGACGCGTCGAGGTCGGTGGTCCCCGCCACGGCGAGCACCCCGCGCAACTCCGAGCGACGCCCGATGGTCTGCAGCGACACGTTCGCGCCGACGACGGTCATCGTGGAGCCCGACCGTTGCCCGCGCTCGAGCAGGCGCAACGCCTCGGCGGCGATCGCGTCCTGGAGGTCTCCGCCGAGGTCGGCGCCCTCGCCGTGGTCCGCGTGCGTCACGACGCCGCCGGCGTCGAAGAGGAGCACCGAGCGGTCGAGCTGTCGCGCGAGCTCGGAGAGGGTCGCGCCGAGTCCGTCGGGGCGCAACGCCGCGAAAGAGATCGAGCGCATGGCGCCGAGCGCCCACGAGTCCCGGGCGTGCTCGGCGGCGGCCACGCGGTCCGCGACGAACCGCCCGATCGCGATGAACGGGACCTGATACGGCACTTCGAACAGCGGAAGGCCTCTCTGAGCGCACGCACGCGCGAGCTCGGCCGGGGTGCCCGACGTGGCGACCTCGGTGCCGAAGCCCAGGGCGGCGATCCCCCGGGCGGACAGCCGCGCGATGTACTCGGCGTAGTCGGCTCGGCCCTCCTCTCCGGCGGCGCCTGCGGCCCCGGCTCCGGTGAACTGCGTCCCGGTCGTGAGCAGGACCTGTCCGGCGTCGAGGAACGGCGTCGGGTCGACGAGGTCGGAACTGTGCGCCCAGGAGACGCCCGAGTCGAGCGCCCCGTCGCGCCCCGGCTCCAGGAGCGTGAGGTGCAGGGAGGACTCCGCGAGCAGGGTGCGGATCGTCGGGTGCATGGAGGGCAGTCTAGGGTCGGTTCGACACAGTGTCGACATGATGTCCCCGCGTTCGCCAGTGTGGCCATCGACGCAGCGCGCATGGCGCTCCTAGCATGGGCGGAGCGGCACCGGGGCTCCGGATGCCCGGACGACTTCACGGAGGCAGCAGCATGGCCATCGACACCGCAGCGACGGGCACCGTCGGACGTCCGCTCGAGCGCGACGAGCTCGCGCAGGAGCGCCGGATCGTCACGGAGCTGCCCGGTCCGATCTCGCGCGACCTCATGAAACGCAAGCTGTCAGCGGTGTCCGCCGCCGTCGGCACGACGGTGCCGGTCTTCGCCGCCCGCGCGGGTGGCGGGGTCGTCGTCGACGTCGACGGCAACTCGCTCATCGACCTCGGCTCCGGCATCGCCGTGACCGGCGTCGGCAACAGCGCCCCGCGCGTGGTCGAGGCCGTGCAGCAGCAGGTCGCCGACTTCACGCACACGTGCTTCATGGTCACGCCCTACGACTCGTACGTCGCCGTCGCGGAAGCGCTCAACCGTCTCACCCCCGGCGACCACGACAAGCGCAGCGCCCTGTTCAACTCCGGCGCCGAAGCGGTCGAGAACGCCGTGAAGATCGCCCGGTCGTTCACCAAGAAGCAGGCCGTCGTCGCGTTCGACCACGCCTACCACGGCCGCACCAACCTGACGATGGCGCTCACCGCGAAGTCGATGCCCTACAAGAGCGGCTTCGGCCCCTTCGCCTCCGAGACCTATCGCGCACCGATGTCGTACCCCTTCCGCGACGGCCTGTCCGGCCCCGAAGCGGCGAAGCGGGCGATCTCCCTCATCGAGAAGCAGATCGGCGCGGCGAACCTCGCGGCCATCATCATCGAGCCGATTCAAGGAGAGGGCGGCTTCATCGTTCCCGCGGAGGGCTTCCTCCCCGCTCTCGTCGAGTGGGCGAGGGCGAACGACGTCGTGTTCATCGCCGACGAGGTGCAGACGGGCTTCGCGCGCACCGGTCACATGTTCGCCTCCGAGCACGAGGGCATCGTCCCGGATCTCGTGGTCACGGCGAAGGGCATCGCGGGCGGGCTGCCCCTCTCCGCGGTGACCGGTCGTGCGGAGATCATGGATGCGCCGCACGCCGGCGGGATCGGCGGCACGTACGGCGGCAACCCGCTCGCGTGCGCCGCGGCCCTCGCGTCGATCGAGACGTACGAGCAGGACGGGCTCGTCGAGCGCGCGCGCACGATCGGCGACACGCTGCTCTCCCGGTTCCGCGAGGCCCAGGGGTCGGACGCGCGCATCGGGGACGTCCGCGGCCGCGGCGCGATGATCGCGGTCGAGTTCGTGGACCCCGAGACGAACGAGCCCGACGCGGCGCTCACGGGACGCATCGCGAAGGCGGCGCACGCCGAGGGCGTCATCGTCCTCACGTGCGGGACCTACGGCAACATCATCCGGTTCCTCCCGCCGCTCACCATCCCGGACGCCCTCCTCGACGAGGGAATCGACGTCGTCCTGCAGGCGCTCGCCGCCTCCTGACCCACCCCCTCTACCTCCCGTGAGGTGTCGCTTTTCGTTCCTCTCCGCCCGGGAATGAGAACGAAAAGCGACACCCCACGGACCGTGATTCTTGGAAGGAACCGACATGACGACAGAGCAGGAGCTCCTCGCGAGCATCCCCACCGGCCTCTACATCGGTGGGGAGTGGCGTGACGCCGAGGGCGGGAAGACGTTCGACGTCACCGACCCCTCGACGGGCGCGACCATCGCGACGATCGCGGACGCGAGCGCCGCCGACGGCATCGCGGCCCTCGACGCGGCCGTCGCCGCCCAGGAGGAGTGGGCGAACACGCCACCGCGCACGCGCTCCAACATCCTCCGCACGGCCTTCGATCTGCTGCAGGAGCGCAAGCAGGACATCGCCCTCCTCATGACGCTCGAGATGGGCAAGCCGCTCGCGGAGTCCGCCGGCGAGATCGCCTACGGCGGTGAGTTCCTGCGCTGGTTCAGCGAGGAGGCCGTGCGCATCACCGGCCGCTACGGCCTCAACCCCGAGGGGACCGGCCACATGATCGTGAGCCAGCTGCCCGTCGGGCCGTGCTACTTCATCACGCCGTGGAACTTCCCGCTCGCCATGGCGACGCGCAAGATCGCGCCGGCGCTCGCCGCCGGGTGCACCGTCGTGGTGAAGCCCGCAGCCCTCACGCCCCTCACGACCATCGCGTTCGTGAATATCCTCGAGGAGGCCGGGCTGCCGAAGGGGGTCGTGAACGTCGTGCAGACGACGAGCTCCGGCGCGGTGTCCGAGCCGATCATCGCCGACCCGCGGCTGCGGAAGCTCAGCTTCACGGGGTCGACCGGCGTGGGCAAGAAGCTCATCGCGCAGGCCGCGGAAGGCGTCCTCCGCACCTCGATGGAGCTCGGCGGCAACGCGCCGTTCGTCGTGTTCGACGACGCCGACCTGGACAAGGCCGTCGACGGCGCCATCGCGGCCAAGTTCCGCAACATCGGCCAGGCCTGCACCGCCGCGAACCGCTTCATCGTGCACTCGTCCGTCGCGGAGGAGTTCGCTCGGCGGGTGACCGAGAGGGTGAAGGGTCTTGCGATCGGCCGCGGTACGGAGGACGGCGTCGTGATCGGCCCGCTCATCGACGAGAACGCCGTGAACAAGGCGGAGGAGCTCGTGGGTGACGCCGTGTCGAAGGGCGCGACCGTCACGACCGGTGGCAACGCGATCGAGGGTGACGGGACGTTCTTCGAGCCGACGGTGGTCACAGGAGTGACGCGCGACGCGCAGATCCTCCGCGAGGAGATCTTCGGCCCGGTGCTCGCGATCGCCACCTTCGACACCGAGGAGGAGGCCGTCCGGCTCGCGAACGACACCGAGTACGGTCTCGTCAGCTACGTCTTCACGGAGAACCTCGGGCGCGGTCACCGCATGATCGACCGACTCGAGACCGGGATGATGGGACTCAACGTCGGCGTCATCTCGAACGCGGCGGCGCCCTTCGGCGGCGTCAAGCAGTCGGGTGTCGGCCGGGAGGGCGGCTTCGAGGGCATCCACGAGTACCTCTCCACGAAGTACACCCTCACCCCCGTCTCCTGACTCCACGCCCCGCCTCACACGAACCCGAACGAGAGAAGGACCGACCACGATGGCCGACACCCAGAACATCGACGTCGACGTCGTCATCATCGGAGCGGGAGCGTCCGGCCTCACCGCGGCGACGAAGCTGAAGGCCGCCGGCCACTCGGTCGCCGTCCTCGAGGCGCGCGACCGCGTCGGCGGACGCCTCTGGACCGAGACGATCGACGGCGCCCTGCTCGAGCTGGGCGGCCAGTGGGTCTCGCCCGACCAGACGGCGCTGCTCGAGACGCTCGACGAGCTGGGCCTCGAGACCTACTCGCGCTACCGCGACGGCGACAGCGTCTACGTCGACGCCGCCGGGGGACTGACGCGCTTCACGGGCGACCTCTTCCCCGTGGCCGCCGAGACGCAGAAGGAGATGGAGCGGCTCATCGCGCTCCTCGACTCCCTCACCGCCGAGATCGGGGCGACCGAGCCGTGGGCTCACGAGAAGGCCGCGGAGCTCGACGCGATCTCGTGGAGCGAGTGGCTGAGGCAGCAGACCGATGACGTCGAGGCCCGCGACAATATCGCGCTGTTCATCGCCGAGGCGATGCTCACGAAGCCGTCCCACGCCTTCTCCGCGCTGCAGGCGATCCTCATGGCGGCCTCGGCCGGGAGCTTCTCGCACCTCGTGGACGCCGACTACATCCTCGACAAGCGCGTCGCCGGCGGCCTGCAGCAGGTGCCGATCCGGCTCGCCGAGGCGCTCGGGGACGCCGTGCACCTCGGTGCCCCCGTCCGTCGGCTCGCGTGGAGCGAGGACACCGTCACCGCCTACGCGGACGGCGTCACGGTCACGGCCCGCCGGGCCGTGGTCGCCGTTCCGCCGAACCTCTACACCCGGATCGCGTTCGAACCGGCGCTGCCCCGTCGCCAACAGCAGCTGCACCAGCACCTGTCGCTCGGCCTCGTCATCAAGGTGCACGCCGTGTACGCGACGCCGTTCTGGCGCGAGGCCGGACTCTCCGGCACGGCGTTCAGTCCCTACCAGCTCGTCCACGAGGCCTACGACAACACGAACCACGGCGACGAACGCGGGACGCTCGTCGGATTCGTGTCGGACGTCAAGGCGGACGCCGTCTTCGCGCTCCCGGCTGAGGAGCGCAAGCGCCGCATCCTCGAGTCACTCGCGGCGTACTACGGACCCCGGGCTCTCGAACCCGTCGTGTACTACGAGAGCGACTGGGGTGCCGAGGAGTGGACGCGCGGGGCATACGCCGCGAGCTTCGACCTCGGCGGGCTCTCCCGGTACGGGGCGGACCAGCGCACGCCCGTCGGCTCGATCTTCTGGTCGTGCAGCGACGTCGCGGCCGAGGGGTACCAGCACGTCGACGGCGCCATCCGGATGGGACGCTTGACGGCCGAGGAGATCGCCGCCACGCTCGCCTGAATGACGTCGTGGACCGCGGTTGCCGGTCGGATCACTGACGGCCCGAAGACGGAAGAAGGAACAATGAGGTTCATCGTCGGCTACACCGATACCCCCGCCGGCAGGGATGCGCTCGCGCTCGGCGTGCGGATGGCCCGCGCCCGCGGCGCGCGTCTCGAGATCGTGCTCGTCCTGGCGAGCGAGCACCGCGCGACGCTCGTCCCCGCGTCGCCGTCGTACGACCGCTACGTCGAGGAGCTCGCGGAGCAGTGGCTCGCGAAGGCGCGGTCGCGCGTTCCCGAGGACGTCGACGCCGACACGCACATCGTGCACGCCGATTCCCTCGCCGAGGGACTGCTCGACGCCTCCCGCGACCTCGAGGGGTCGATGATCGTCGTCGGAGGTGCGAGCGACGGGATCCGCGGCCGTTACACGATCGGGACGGTCTCCCGCGCGCTGTTGCACTCGGCCGTCGTGCCCGTCGCGCTCGCGCCGCGCGGCATCCGCAAGCTCGAGACGACGAAGCTCTCCCGGGTCACGGCGGCCGTCGGAACGCGTGCCGGTGCCGAGCAGCTCCTCGACGCCGCGATCCTCGCCGCGTCGGGGGCCGCCGTTCCGCTCCGGCTGCTGTCGCTCGTCACGCTCGACCGCCGAGCGGACCCGGCCGAGGTCGCCCGGACGGCCGCGGAGGAGCACGCGGCGACGGTGCGCGACTACGCCCGGCGGCACCTGCCCGACGGGACCGACGTCGAGGTCGTCATCGCGACCGGCACGCGCGTCGAGGACGCCGTGGCCTCCGTCGTGTGGGACCCGGAGGAGATCGTCCTCGTCGGCTCCTCCCGCCTGGCCGCCTCCGGACACCTGTTCCTCGGCACCACCGCGGCGAAGATGCTGCGCGAACTGCCCGTGCCGATGGTCGTGGTCCCCCGCGAGTCGGTCCTCACGATCGAAGGATGACGACGATGTCCACGCAGCAGCAGTCCTCGGGCCTGTCGAAGAAGGGGCTCGGTGCCGGCACCGTCGGGCTCATCGGCGCCATCGTCATCGGCATCTCGTGCATCGCGCCCGCCTACACGTTCACCGCCGCCATCGGCCCGACGGCGTCCGTCGTCGGCGTGCAGGTGCCCGCCGTCATCCTGGTGGGGTTCATCCCGATGCTGCTCGTCGCGTTCGGCTACCGCGAGCTCAACCGGTCGATGTCGGACAGCGGCACGTCGTTCACGTGGGCGACGCGAGCGTTCGGGCCCTACGTGGGCTGGATGGCCGGGTGGGGTCTCATCGCCGCGACGATCATCGTGCTGTCGAACCTCGCCGGCGTGGCCGTCGACTTCCTCTACCTCCTCATCGCGCAGATGACGGGCGACGCGTCCATCGCCGACCTCACCGCGAACCCGGTGATCAACGTGGCGACGTGCCTCGTCTTCGTCCTCGCCGCGACGTGGATCTCGTACCGCGACATGCAGACGACGCAGAAGGTCCAGTACGCGCTCGTCGGCTTCCAGCTCGTTGTGCTCGTGGTCTTCGCGATCGCCGCCTTCGTCCACGTCGCGAACGGATCGGCGTTCGACGCGACATCCGTCGACGCCTCCTGGTTCAACCCGTTCGCGATCGAGTCGTTCTCTGCGGTGGCCGCCGGGCTGTCCCTGTCCATCTTCATCTTCTGGGGCTGGGACGTGACGCTCACGATGAACGAGGAGACGAAGGGCTCGGCGTCCACGCCGGGCAAGGCGGCGACCGTAACCGTCCTCATCATCGTGGTCGTGTACCTGCTCCTCGCGGTCGCCCTCATCGCCTTCGCCGGCGTCGGGACAGGGGAGTACGGGCTCGGCAACGAGACCATCCAGGGCAACGTCTTCTTCCACCTGTCGGGCCTCGTGATGGGTCCGTTCGCGTGGCTGGTCTCGCTCGCGGTGCTCTCCAGCTCCGCGGCCTCGCTGCAGTCGACGATGATCTCCCCGTCGCGCACGATCCTCGCGATGGGGCACTACGGCGCGCTGCCGGAGGCCTTCTCGCGCGTCCACCCCCGGTTCTTCACTCCCGGATACGCCACGATCGTGTCGGCGATCGCCGCGGCCGGCTTCTATGCCGTGATGCGGTTCGTGAGCGTCAACGTGCTCGGCGACACCATCCTGACCCTGGGCATGATGATCTGCTTCTACTACGGCATCACGGCGTTCGCGGCGGTCTGGTACTTCCGCACCCAGTGGTTCCGCTCCGTCCGCAACGTCCTCTTCCAACTCGTCTTCCCGCTGGTCGGCGGTGTCATCCTCGCGGTGCTGTTCGTCACGACGCTCCTCGACAGCATGGATCCGGAGTACGGGTCGGGATCGAACATCGGCGGGGTCGGACTCGTCTTCATCCTCGGCGTGACGGTCATCCTCCTCGGGGCCGCCATCATGATCGTGCAGCGCGTCCGCCGGCCCGGGTTCTTCCGAGGCGAGACGCTCACGGTCGGGGCGTCCGACGGTCGCGAGGACACGGAGGTCGACGCCCTCGCCTAATGCGCCGCGCCGCCATCGACTTCTGTGGAATCGCCGACGCGAATGCCTCGGTCGAATAGGTCGATGCCGTGCGAGC
This sequence comes from uncultured Labedella sp., assembly GCA_934636065.1. Taxonomy (GTDB): domain Bacteria; phylum Actinomycetota; class Actinomycetes; order Actinomycetales; family Microbacteriaceae; genus Labedella. The sequence goes on along the minus strand of CAKTZW010000015.1, from coordinate 1,356 downwards.
CGTCTTCGTGGACGAGTCAGCTCGAGGGAGCGATTACTACTTCTTCGGAGGTCTGATCGTCGACGACGACTCCATCCGCGCAAACGAACGAGGACTGAACGGTATCGCGGAACTCGTCGCCGACAACGTGGGGAACTTCTCCGCGCGTACGGAGTTTCACGCTTGGGAGATGTTCCACGGGGAAGACTCGTGGGATGGGGTACCCGTGTCGTGGCGAGTGAAGGCATGCGAATTGGTCAACTGGATGATCGGCTCGGAGGCCGAGAACCCGAGCTGCGCGTACGCGTGGCTCGACTACATCGCGAGCCCGGAGGCGAACGCGCAGGCGACCGAGTACTTCGGTGAGGCCCCCTCGAACGATGCGGCGTGCGAGTTCCGCTCCGAGGGACAGTGCGAGCTGTACCACGCGGGCGACGAGGAGTACGCGTCGCAGATCTGGTACTGGTCGACGCCGATCGCCGAGTGCCTCGACGGCCGCACCGACGTCGAGTGCACCGACTACGCGGCATGGACGTCCGCGTGGCAGGAGATCAAGGGCTGATGCCGCATGACGAGTGACGCGACCGCGCCACCGGCCGCGCGCGCCGCGGTCCCCGAACCCTCGGGGACCGCGGCCCGCCGGCTGTCGGTCTTCCTGAGCCGCGCCCCGCGGGTGCGACTCGGCCTGCTCCTCACGGCGCCGCTGTTCTGGCTGGGGCTCGTGTACGTCGCCGCCCTGGCGGCGCTCCTCATCACGGCGTTCTGGACGGTCGACAGCTTCACGGGCACCGTGAGCATCGAGTGGAACCTCGACAACATCGTCACGGTCCTGACGGGAGCCGTGTACCAGGCGGTGACCCTGCGCACGGTGGGGGTCGCGATCCTCGTCACGATCATCGACATCGCGGTGGCCCTGCCGATCGCGTTCTACATGGCGAAGGTCGCGTCGCCGCGCATGCAGCGCCTCCTCGTGATCCTCGTGCTCATGCCCCTGTGGGCGAGCTACCTCGTGAAGGCGTACGCCTGGCGGTCGGTGCTGAGCGAAGGCGGGCTCATCGACTGGCTCGTGACCCCGTTCGGCGGCAACACGCCGGGCTACGGGCTCCACGCGACCGTCATCACGCTCGCGTACCTCTGGCTGCCGTACGTGATCATGCCGATCTACGCCGGTCTCGAGCGCGTGCCCGACAGCCTGCTCGAGGCGTCGGGGGACCTCGGAGCGAAGACGTGGCGCACGCTGCGATCCGTCGTGCTCCCGCTGCTCTGGCCCGCCATCATCGCCGGATCGATCTTCAGCTTCTCCCTGTCCCTCGGGGACTACATCACCGTCAACATCGTCGGCGGCGCGAGCCAGATGCTCGGGAACCTCGTGTACAC
>CAKTZW010000014.1 GCA_934636065.1 uncultured Labedella sp. | reverse complement strand
TCTCAGCACTGGGCGCGCCGAATGGATTCCGATCCGCGATGCAGATGTCCGCTCGAGCACCGACCTCGAGACGGCCGGATCCGTGTAGGCCCAGGAGATCGTGGGAGCCGGCGGTATAGGCGCGCAGGGCGGTGTGCAGGTCCACCTCCTCTCCGGGATTCAGCGGTCGGGTGCTGCTTCCGGGGGGACGACGGTTCACCGCGACATGGATGGCGGCCCACGGGTCAAAGGTCGAGACGGGCCAGTCAGACCCCATGGCGAGGTCGGCACCGGACCGGACGAGGGACCCGAAAGGGTACTGCCAGGCGGCTCGACGCTCGCCCAGGATGGGAACGGTGAGCTCTGTCATCTGATCCTCGTTGCACGCCCAGAGCGCCTGTGCGTTGACGGTGACGTCGAGACCGGCGAAGCGAGGAATGTCGGCCGGATCGACCACTTGCACGTGAGCGATGTGATGCCGACGGGTTGTCCGGGTGTCGTCCGGGAGCTGCTCGATGGCATCGAGCGCGTCGGTGACCGCACGGTCGCCGATCGCGTGGAAGTGCAGCGCGAATCCCTCCGCTACGAGTGCCCGAGTCAGCGCGAAGAGCACCTCGCGCCCGAAATAGGTCAGCCCACGATCGGTGCCGCAATCACAGCCGTCGACCAGGTAGGGCTCGTGCATTGCGGCGGTCTGGCTCTCGGCGATGCCATCGAGCATGATCTTGGCTGTGGACGTATCGAAACCTGCCGCGGCGTTCGTCGCGCGGCGCCGAGAAAGCTCCTGCACGGAGATGTCGATGGTCTCGAGTGTCACGTCGCGACCGACCCACAGCGCCCCCGAGACACGAGCGTCTAGTTCGCCGTTGGCGATGAGTTCGACGTAGCCGGGCGTGGGGTCCGGCGATGCCCCCGACTCGCCGATCAGCGCGTCGTGCCACGCGGTGATACCCGCCGCGCGCAGACGAGTCCACGCGGTTCGCAGACCATCCGCGATCGCCGCGACGGCAACGGTCGGAAGAACATCCGCGACGAGCGTCGCGGCGCCCTCATGGAGGGTGCCGGATGGCTCACCGTGCGCGTCGCGCTCGATACGGCCGTCGTCGGGCTCGGGTGTCTGTCTGTCGATACCGGCGACGCGGAGCGCCGCGGTGTTCACCCACGCGCTGTGGTGATCCGCGCTCTCGAGAAACGCCGGACGGTGTCCGGTGACCGCATCCAGGGCCGCTGCCGTGGGCGCACCTCCCGGGAAGTGGGACATGTCCCATCCGGAGCCGACGATCCATCCGTCGGTCGTCGCCGAGTGTGCCGCGACGACCTGGAGACACTCCTCCGCGTCGGCGGCGAACGACAAGTCGAGGGAGTTGAGGGATATTCCCCCGAATGCCGCGTGGATGTGGGCGTCGGCGAAGCTCGGCGAGACGAGTCCGCCGCGCGCGTCGATGCGATCGAGTGGCTCGGATCCGACACGAGCGGCCAGCGTTTCGGAGCTGCCGATGGCGACGATGTGGCCGTCGTGGACGAGAATCGCATCTGCGTCGAGCAGGCGGCCGTCCGACCAGACATGCCCGTTGTGGATGAGTAGATCGGGGCGATGACTCATCGCGTGCGCTCCCTCCAGACCTCGTCGATGATGCGTCGAGAACGAGCGGCGATGATGACCAGTGCAAGACCAGCCATGACTCCGATCACGGTCATGACCGTTCCCAGTCCCGGAACCCCGAGCTGCTCCATCACCTGCGTCGCGACGAGGGGCCCGAGTGCAACACCGATCACGTAGACGCCATTGACGAGGACATTGGCGCTACCGGTGCGGCTCAGTTTGGCGGCGAGCCCGAAGACGAGCGGGATCATGGCACCGAACGCGAATCCCCACAGGATCACTGCGGTGAGGAAGAGGCCCTCGGCGACTGCCGTCACCATGCCCAGCTTGGAGACGATGCTGAGGACAAGCAGTGCTCCGATGCCGATCGGGCGGTCGACAAGGCGAAGGAGGACAGGCGCACTGAGTGCTCCGAGGATCCCGGCGAAGGCACCCGCAGCGAAGAACACGTACGAGCCGTCTTCGGTGAGTCGCGGAAGGTTGATCATCATCAGCAGGGACACAACGCTGTAGATCCCCTCCTCGGAAACGGTCCAGACGGCGAAGCTGATCGCCAGAGCCCAGGCCGAGGCGCGGCTACCGGATGCCGTATCGGGCAACCCCGTGGCGGCCGCGAGCTCCGTCGCAGGCGCCTCCCGAATCGCCAGCCAGGCGCTCCCCACGAACGCGAGTGCAGCGAATCCGACCAGCATCAACAGGATGGTGCGCAGACCGCCACCGACGAGAGGCAGCAGCAGGAACGACAGCGCGATGATCACTCGGTTGACGACACTCACGACAGCGGTGGCGCGATCCGGATTCTGGGTCGCAGCGACCGACGCGGTCGCCGCCGAGATCAGGATTCCCGACCCCAACCCTGCGATGACGAGGGCACCGAGGACCACCGGAATCGACATCACGGACGCCGCCGCCAGCAGAGGAAGAGCCATCACCGCCACCCCCGCTCGCGCCACCATGACACGGTGCCCTCGAGAAACGAGCGGTCGCATCGCGAGAACGCCGAGCGCGTTCATCAAGGTCATGGCAGTCGCTATCGCGCCCGCAAGAGCGACAGGAACACCGAGCTCACCCACCAGCCCTCCGATGATGGCCGGAACGAGATTCGCCGGCAGCAGGGCGATGACCCACGTGGAGAGGAGGCCGACGAGATGACGTGGTTCAGCCCCCAGGAGGCCGACTCCCTTCTGCGCGGGCGGAGCGGTTATACGTGTGGAATCGGACATCGGAGTCTCCTCGGGTACGTAGCAGAGCCCAGGCTGCGGCGCTCTGATCGATGCGAGCGTATGAGTCGGCACCGGGACGGACAACGAAAAAGGCGATGAGTTTACGGCCCCGAAATGCAAAATAAACGTTGCTGTCATCATTGATGACAGCAACGGTGTTTAAGACAGGCTCCGGCGGACCAGCGCTAGAGTGAACCGATGGCCCCTCGCACCGCCGCCCGACTCAGTCGAGGGCTGATCGTCGCCACCGCGCTTGATCTGTCGGACACCACTCGAGGCGATGGCGGGGAGTTCCCCACCGGCCAGGCGATCGGTCGAGCCCTCTCCGTCGATCGGTCCTCCATCTGGCGCCACTTCGCCGACCAGGACGACCTGCTCATCGAACTCGCCGACGCCATGATGAAGACGGTCGTGGAACAGACGGACGGCATAGCCGATGCCGAGGACCTGCTCCGCAGGCTGTGGTGGGCGACGTTCGATGCCTTCGCGCGTCACGCGCACGTGGGAGCGCGCGTCGCGGCGCGCTTCATCGCGGGAGAGAACGTCGCGCAGCTCATCGAGCGGATTCTGTGGGCCCTCAACGAGATCGGTTTCGATACCGAGACGGCCGCGCGTTATCAACGAGCCTTCTCCGATCTCATGCTCGCCGCCGCGGCCGCTCACGCGAGCTACCTGCTCGAAACAGCCCAGCAACGAGACTCCGATCAAGCGTCATACGACCGAGCACTCCGGTCGCTCTCCCCGACGCGATTCCCACTCATTGCCGCCAGCCTCGAGGCGAAGGTCGAATACGACACAGCCGCACTGGGAGACCTGATCTTCGAAACCTTCCTCGCCGGGATGCTGGCCAGCCGACCGGAGACCTGAACGCGTACACCCACGGCTGGAGAGGCCCAGTCGAGACCTCGTGCCAAGCGAAGCCCTTCGACGGGCTCAGGAGGCGTCCACATGCGGTTGCTGAGCCTGTCGAAGCGAGGCAAGGGTGAGCGCGCCCGGCGCGCCCGATCATTGACGCGACGCCTCGGCGACGTAGCGTGTAAGGGCGGACGGAGTCCCGGCTCAGTGCAGCGCGACCGTGACGACGACGACCGCGCACGCGACACCGCCGCACACCGTCGCTGCGGCGACGAGCGCCGGGAGGGCGCCGTCAGGCAGCGCGATGCGGTCGGAATCGGCTGTCGTGAGCCGCACGTGCTGCTCGCGGTAGCGGCGGTGGGAGGCGACGAGCACCACGACCGCGAGGACGACCCCGGCTCCGGCGGGCACGACCGCCCACGCCCCGAGCAGAGTCGGCAGGACCCGGATGCCGACGACCGCGGCGACCACGAGCGCGAGCGCCGTGCGGCGCCACGCGAGCGCCGTCCGCTCGGGCTGGAGGCCGACGTCGAACGGGCGCGCGCCGCGCTCGTCCGCCTCCCCGTCTCGCCCGTCGCCGCCGCTCACGCGAGGACGACGCCCAGGAGCACGAGCACGCCCACGACGAGCACGGCGATCCCGAGCGGTAGCGCGAGGTTCGCGGACGGCAGCGGCGTGTCCAGTCGGAGCGCGCGCTCCGATCGCGTCCAGCCGAGCCATGCCTGGATCGGCGTCACGATGCCGGTGACGATGAGGAGGACCGACGCCGACAGCCGGAACCCGGGGTGCAGCCCGAGGCCCAGGGTCTCGAGTGCGACGCCGCCCGCGAGCAGCGCGAGCGAGGTGCGGATCCACGCGAGGAACGTGCGCTCGTTCGCGAGCGTGAATCGCGCGTCCGGCTCCGAGCCGTGACGGTAGACGCTCTGCGGGAACCGCCGGTCGCGGCCGCTCACGAGGCGACCGATCCGGTGCCGGCCGCGGGTGAACCCGGGAGGGTGTCGTCGCCGTTCCGGCGCTCGACGGTGCGGAATCCGCCGTTGCCCATCGAGGAGTCCGGCGTGTTCGAGGACCGCGCGGCGTTGCGATAGCGATTGCAGTACGAGTCGTGACACAGGTACGAGCCGCCGCGCATGACGCGCACCTGACCGCGCTCGGGACCGCGCGGATCGATGAGCGGCGCGACGGCGTAGTAGCCCGGGTGCCACCAGTCGGCGCACCACTCCCAGACGTTGCCGATCGTCTGCCAGAGGCCGTACGCGTTGGGCTCGAAGGTGCGGACGGGCGCTGTCGTGAGGAAGCCGTCGTCGAGCGTGTTCTCGGTGGGGAAGGTGCCCTGCCAGATGTTCAGGCGCCACGGCTCGCCGGGGCGCGGCCGTGTGGTGGGCGCGGTGACGCTCGGGTCGCCGTGCGGGTCGTCGCCCCACGGGAAGCGGGCACCGTCGAGACCGCCGCGTGACGCGGCCTCCCACTGCGCCTCGGTCGGAAGCGACCGACCGGCCCACGCGCAGTACGCGATCGCGTCGTTCCAGCTGACGTGCACGACCGGGTGGTCGCCGAGGCCCTCGATGTCGGAGTCCCGCCCGCCCGGGTGTCGCCAGTCGGCGCCCTTGACGCCGCGCCACCACGGCGTCCCGGGCGGCGCTCCCATGACGTCCTCCACCGGTGCGGCCATGGCCAGGTGGAAGACGGCGGAGAAGCCCCACGTCTCAGCCTCGGTGCGGTAGCCGGTGCCCTCGACGAAGCGCGCGAAGTCGTCGTTCGTGACGCTCGTGGCGTCGATCGAGAACGCGTCGAGAGTCACCTCGTGGACGGGAGTCTCCCCGTCGCCGCGATTCTCGTCACCGCGGGAGTCGCCCATGCGGAACGTCTGGGCGGGGACGAGCGCCTGCTCGACGCGGTGACGCGCCGGTGCCGCCGTCACGGAGAGCGTGGGCATCCCGGCCGGCGGCGGCGCGGCGAGGAAAGCCGCGCGTCCCGTCGGCGCGCAGCAGTCCGGCAGGGGGTGCTCGCCGCCCCGCCCCGGCTCCGCCGCGTGCTCCGCGTTGTGCACCGGGCCGAGCTCGGGCGGGTCGCTCAGGGGGAGGTCGCCGGATCCATCGTTCGTCTGCAAGGCGTCTCCTTCGGTCACGACGCGGGGGTTCGGCTCGGCACGCGATCGTCGACGCGGTCGAGGATCGCCTCTGCGAGCGGGGCATCGATGATGAGGGTGTGGGCGTATCCCGCTCGGGCCGCCGCGATCGTCGCGTCGGCACGGTGCGGGCCGTAGCTCGTCGCCACGATGTGGGGGACGGAGCGCAGTTGTGCGGCACTGATGCCGATCACCCGGCCGTCGAACTCGGCGCTCACGAGCCGACCGTCGGAACTGAAGACCCGCCCCGTGATCTCGCCGACCGCTCCGGCTCGCGAGATCTCGTCGGCGAGCGTCGGAGGCACGAGTCCGTAGAGCGCCGACCCGTCCGTGGACCAGGTGCCCACCGAGACGACGGCGAGATCGAGGCGGACGGCGCGCTCGAGGCACGCCGCGATCTCGGGCTGGGCCTCGAGGGAGCGCCGAGTGGCGGCGCTGTCCACGACGATCGGCGCGTAGATCGGGTAGGCGGTGCCACGCGACAGCCGCGCGACCTGCCGGATGATCTCGACGGAGCCGAGCCGATCGCCCGTGAGCGTGACCGCGCCGGCGAGTTGCACGACGTCACAGGGCGCCAGATCGGTCAGGTGCGTCATCATCGCCTCGATCGCGCGGCTCCAGGTGAACCCGACGGCGTCGCCCTCGTGCACGGTTCGGGCGAGGAAACCGGCGAGCGCGGATCCGATGGAGTCGAGCGAGGGCTCGAGTCCCAGGCGGCGGGAGCGCCCGACGACGATGGTCTCGGTCACGCCGAGCGCCGCCGTGACCGCGTCGGCGAGGGTACGAGAGGTGTCGGCCGGGTCTCCGACGGAGATGCGCACGAGACCGAGCTGCCGAGCTTCACTGAGCATGCGGGCGACCTGCCAGCGGCTCAACCCCTCCCGTTCGGCGATCGCGACCTTCGAGACGTCGTCGAGATAGTAGGACCGCGCGACGCGCAGCATCTGCTCAGCGTCGGCCGATCGGCGGTTATCGGAGAGAGGGCGGGGAATGGCGGGACCTCCGTGTCAGGACGAGACCATTATCGCTCAAATGTGCGATTTCGCCACTTTCGTTTGTGAGGGAGTAACCGAGCGCGCTACGGTCGCTTCACCAAAGAGCAGCATTGGGCTGCACATCTGAGCATTACTGTCGTCCAAGGAAGGGCATCAGCACATGTCGTCACACACCCCGGCCGCCGCTGCGTCGCGACGCGCCTCCCCCGAGGTCCCGAGCCCCCGAAAGGCCGTGAGCGCTGCGTTCGCCGGTGCCTTCATCGAGTGGTACGACTTCTACCTCTACGGCACCGCCGCGGCCCTCGTTTTCCCGCAGGTCTTCTTCCCCGAGTCCGATCCGACGGTGTCGCTGCTGCAGTCCTTCGGCTCCTTCGCGGCGGGATTCCTCATGCGTCCGCTGGGCGCCGTCGTCTTCGGACACTTCGGCGACAAGATCGGCCGGAAGAACATGCTCATCCTCACGGTGCTGCTCATCGGGATCTGCACCTTCGGCATCGGACTCCTGCCCGGCTACGAGCAGATCGGCGTCTGGGCGGTCGCCCTGCTGCTGCTCGCTCGGCTGATCCAGGGCTTCGGCATCGGGGGCGAGTTCGGTGGCGGGTCGCTCGTGGCGCTCGAGAACGCCCCGACGGGCAAGCGCGGACTCATGGGCAGCTTCCACCAGATGGGGACGCCTGCCGGCCTGCTCGTGTCCACGGGGGTCTTCAGCCTCATGCAGCTCCTGCCGGACGACCAGTTCATGTCGTGGGGGTGGCGCGTTCCGTTCCTGCTGAGCGGTGTGTTCGTCATCGCCGCATTCCTCATCCGGCGCTCCCTGCCGGAGACGCCCGCCTTCGAGAAGGACGAGGACGAGGTGCGCAGCATCCCCTTCTTCGCTCTCATCCGCGAGAGCTGGCGGAACCTGCTCCTCGGTATCGGCGCGCGCATGGCCGACGCGGTCACGTACAACATCATCAACGTCTTCGCGATCTCGTTCGTGACGACCTATCTCGGGCTGCCGAGCACGCTCATCCTCGTCGGCTTCACGATCTCGGCCGGGGTGCAGATCTTCCTGCTCCCGCTGTTCGGGGCGTGGTCCGATCGGGTCGGTCGGAAGCCGGTGTACCTCACGGGCATCATCGTGTGCGCCGTCGGCGGGCTGGTGTACTTCCCCATCCTGCAGCTCGACCAGCCGCTCACGACCTGGCTCATCATCATCGCGATCCACGCTGTGGGCACCGGGATGATGTTCTCGATCCAGGGTGCGTTCTTCGCGGAGATGTTCGGCACCCGGATGCGCTACACCGGACTCGGGGTCGTGTATCAGAGCTCCTCCCTCCTCGGTGGCGCTCCCACCCCCGCCATCGCCGTCGCTCTCGCGTCGGTGTTCATGGGGTCGTTCTGGCCGGCCGTGATCTACCTCGTGGCGATGTGCGTCATCAGCGCCGTGTGCGTGCTCATCGCGGCCGACAACTCGAAGGTGGACCTGAGCGACACCGCTTCGATCACCACCGCGCGTCGGAAGGCCCTCTCGTGAGCGGCACCCCACCGTCCGCGACAACGGAAGGAAACGAACCGGTGACATCCACGACCGGGCCGAAGCGGCCCAACATCGTGCTCATCATGACGGACCAGCAGCGCTTCGACTCGATCGCGGCGCTCGGCTACGACCACGTCGACACCCCGCACCTCGACCGGCTCGTCCGCGAGGGGACGGCCTTCACGAACACCTACGTCGCGTCCCCCTCGTGCGCTCCGTCGCGCGCAAGCCTCTTCACGGGCCTCTACCCGCACAGCTCCGGAGTCCTCCGGAACGACGACAGATGGTCGCACTCCTGGGTGGAGCTGCTCGCGGAATCGGGCTACCGGTGCACGAGCATCGGCAAGATGCACACCTACCCCTACGAGGCCCCTGTGGGCTTCCATGAGCGGCACGTCATCGAGAACAAGGACCGGGCCCACCCGAACCTGCCGTACTTCCTCGACCAGTGGGACAAGGCGATCTGGATCCGGGGCCACGAGAAGCCGAGCCGTGTGACCTACCGCACACTGCCCGACTACGAGGAACGACTTGGCGCGTTCGAGTGGGAACTGCCCGACGACCTGCACGCTGACAACTTCGTCGGCAATCTCGCGCGGCACTGGCTCGACACCTACCCGGGGCACGACGATCCGTTCTTCCTCCAGATCGGCTTCCCCGGCCCTCACCCGCCCTACGATCCGACCGCGACGCACCTCGACGCCTATCGCGACAGGCCGATGCCGGAAGCGAAGCGCACACAGGCCGACCTGGACTCCCAGCCCACGCCGCTCAAGGAGCTGCGGAAGCACCACGAAGCCAACGATCACGACGCGATCGTCCAGCTCGAGAACCCGACGAGGGAGCAGCTCGACCGGCAGCGGCGGCACTACTTCGCGAACGTCTCGCTCATCGACGAGCAGGTCGGGGGCCTCATCGCGGCCCTCGACGCGCGTGGCGTGCTCGACGACACCATCGTCGTGTTCACGTCGGACCACGGCGACGCCCTGAACGATCACGGGCACTCGCAGAAGTGGACGATGTACGAGCCGAGCGTGCACGTGCCGGGCATCATCTGGGGGCCCGGACGCGTCGCGGCCGACCAGCAGCTGCCGGGGCTCATCTCCCTCATGGACTTCGCCCCCACCCTCCTCGAGCTCGCCGGTCTCACGGCGCCCGAGTGGATGGAGGCGGAGTCGCTCGTGCCGGCGCTCCGAGGCGACGAGTGGACGGGCCGCACCTACGTGTTCTCCGAGCACGCGCGCGACTTCATCCTCACGGAGACCGCGCTCATGACGATGGTGCGCGACGAGCGCTTCAAGCTCGTCGAGTTCATCGACTACGACGAGGGCCAGCTCTTCGACCTCGTCGAGGACCCGTTCGAGGAGCGGAACCTGTGGGGTGAGCACGAGCACCTCGGGACGCGCTCGCGCCTCGAGAAGGCGATCGCGACGTGGCGGGCGTCGAGCTCGATGACCACGGCGACGTGGGGCAAGGACTGGCGATGACGACGGGAGAGACCATGACGATCACGGACCTGCCGGAGACGATGCGTGTCTCCCTCCTCGAGAGCGAGCACCGGCTGACGGTGTCCGAGCGCGCCGTCCCCACGCCGGGGGCGCACGAGGTGCTCGTGCGCATCGCGGCCGTCGGCGTGTGCGGGAGCGACACCCACTACTTCGAGCACGGCCGTATCGGTCCCTTCGTCGTGGACCGGCCGCTCATCCTCGGCCACGAGGCCTCCGGGACGATCGTGGCGGTCGGGTCCGAGGTGGACGGGCGGCGCATCGGACGCCGCGTGTCGATCGAGCCGCAGAAGCCGTGCCGCGAGTGCGCCGAGTGCAAGGCGGGCCGGTACAACCTCTGTCCGCACATGGAGTTCTACGCGACGCCGCCGATCGACGGCGCCTTCGCCGAGTACGCCCTCATCGACCACGACTTCGCCCACGACGTGCCCGATTCCGTGAGCGACGAGGCGGCGGCGCTCGTCGAGCCGCTCTCGGTGGGGATCTGGGCGTCGCAGAAGGCCGGTGTCGCGGCGGGCTCTCGCGTGCTCATCGCCGGGGCCGGACCGATCGGCGTCATCACGGCGCAGGTCGCCCGCGAGTTCGGCGCCACCGAGGTCCATGTCACCGACATCTCGGAGGAGCGGCTCGCGTTCGCCCTCGCCCACGGGGCCACGCACGGTCACGTGGCGGGGGAGGACCTCTCCGCACTCGGGGTCGACGCCTTCATCGACGCCTCCGGCGCCGGTCCGGCCATCCGGACCGGCATCGCGGCCGTGCGCCCCGCCGGTCGCGTGGTCCTCGTCGGTCTCGGCGCCGACGATCTCGAGATCCCCGTGAACCTGCTGCAGAACCGCGAGCTCACCCTCACGGGCGTGTTCCGTTACGCGAACACGTGGCCCGTCGCGATCGCGCTCCTCGCGACCGGCCGTGTCGACCTCGACGCGCTCGTCACCGGGAGGTTCGGGCTCGACGACATCGAGGCGGCCCTCACGAGCGGACGCGAGCCCGGCAGCATGAAGGCCGTCGTGCTCCCGGGATCGACGCCCGTCGGCTGACGCGAGCCGCTCCTCCTCCACGACGGGCTTGACGAAACCATTCCACTTGTGGAATGGTTTGTCCACCGACCAAGCCACCGTGACGTGGAGGAAAGGCGTGCGATGAAGCTCGAGCACCTCATCCTCGGAGTGCTCATCGAGCACCCGAGCACCGGATACGACCTGAAGAAGTACTTCGACACCTCCGGTCGCTTCCTCCGCTCGAACACGCAGATGAGCCAGGTCTACCGCGCCCTCACCGGCATGGAGGAGCGGGGGTGGATCACCCACTCCGTCGAGGAGCGTCCGGGTGCCCAGGACGCGAAGACCTATCGCGTCACCGAGGACGGGACGGTCGTCTTCCTCGACTGGCTGACGGGGCCGTACCAGCCGCCGAGCCGCTTCGAGGACCCGGAGTTCACGGCGCGACTCGGCTTTGCGGGTCTCATGAGCATCGAGGACATCCTGCGCCTGCTCGACACCGAACTCGAGGCCCGGCGGGCCCAGATCGCTCGGTTCCGCTTCCGCGATCGCTCCGAGGAGTGGAACCCCGCGATTCCCTTCGATGAGGACCTCGCGGCCCAGATCGCGCAGCGACTCCACGAACGCGGCACTTCGGCGGTCGACGCGCACGTGGCCTGGGTGGAGGCGCTGCGGGCCGAGCTGCTCGACCGTGTGCCACCGGTGGGATCGTCGGATGCGACCGCGGTCCCCTCGTCGGACGAGGCCGCGCGATGAAGGCGATCGTGCTGATGTTCGACAGCCTCAATCGGCACATGCTCGCCCCGTACGGGGACACGATCGTCGACGCCCCGAACTTCGCGCGGCTCGCCGCCCGTGCCGCGACCTTCGACAACTTCTACGCGGGCTCGATGCCCTGCATGCCTGCGCGGCGCGAGATGCACACGGGCCGGTACAACTTCCTGCACCGCTCGTGGGGTCCGCTCGAGCCGTTCGACGACTCGATGCCGGAGATGCTGCGTACCGCCGGAGTGCACACACACCTCGTGTCCGACCACCCGCACTACTGGGAGGACGGCGGCGCGACGTACCACACGCGCTACAACACGTGGGAGTTCTTCCGCGGGCAGGAGGGCGACCCGTGGAAGGGCGTCGTCGCCGACACCCAGGGCCTGAGCTTCCCCGCGACGATGCAGAAGCAGGACGCCGTGAACCGCCGCTACATGCCGACGGAGGCGGAGCACTCCCAGACCCGAACGGTCGACGCGGGCCTCCACTTCCTCGAGACCAACGTCGCCGCCGACGACTGGATGCTGCAGATCGAGCTGTTCGACCCGCACGAGCCCTTCTTCACGCACTCCCGCTACAAGGAGAAGTACCCGCACGATTACGACGGCCCGGAGTTCGACTGGCCGGGCTATCAGAAGGTCAGCGAGCCCACCGCGCAGGTGGAGCATGCGCGACTCGAGTACGCGGCGCTCGTGTCGATGTGCGACGCCTCCCTCGGTCGCGTCCTCGATGCGATGGACGAGCACGACATGTGGGACGACACGATGCTGCTCGTCAACACGGACCACGGCTTCCTCCTCGGTGAGCACGGCTGGTGGGCGAAGTCGGTGCAGCCGTGGTTCAACGAGCTCGTGCACCTCCCGATGTTCCTGTGGGACCCGCGCACCCGCGGAGCCGACACGCGCCGCGGCGCCCTCGCGCAGACGATCGACATCGCCCCCACCCTGCTGCGCTTCTTCGACGTGGACCCGACCCCCGACATGCAGGGGTCGGACCTCGCTCTCGTGCTCGAGGACGATGCCGAGCTCCGCCGCGGCGCGCTCTTCGGGATCCACGGCGGCCACGTGAACGTGACCGACGGGCGCTACGTCTACATGCGCGCGGCCGACGACGGATCGAACGCGCCGCTGGACGAGTACACGCTCATGCCGACGCACATGCGCGCGCGCTTCAGCCCCGCCGAGCTGTCCGACTGGGAGCCGGCCGAGCCGATGCCCTTCACGAAGGGCGTGCGCACGATGCGGATGCCGGCGCGCACCGGCTGGATGAACCCGTGGCGCCACGGCACGCTCCTCTTCGATCTCGCGACCGACCCCCACCAGGAGTCTCCGCTCGTGGACGATGAGATCGAGTCCCGGATGATCCGTCTCCTCGTCGACCTCCTCGTCGAGAGCGACGCTCCGGACAGCCAGTTCCAGCGCCTCGGGCTCCCCGCGGACGGTGTCGTCACGAGCGATCACCTCCATGCTCGGGAGCACCGCGAGCGCGCCGTGCTCGTCGCCGAGCCGCTTCCGAGCGCCGAGGAACTCGACCAGCTCTCCCTCCTCGACGTCCCCCTCGTGCAGCTCACGGGAGATCCCCGTATCGGCCCGATCATCGAACGCCACATCCCCGGCCTCGGACACACCGAACTCGTGGCCGTCCCCGGCCACATGACCCTCATCGACCTCGCCCGGCACGCGTTCGTCACGACCGCCGACCTGCGAGCGATCGCGGCGGAGCTCTCCGTCCCGAACCCCGTCTGACTCTTCCCTCACCTCACCCTTTTTGCCACCTGGCAACGACGACAGGAGCAACACCCATGTCCACCCGCACGCCTACACCGACCGAGGCCATCGCCACGGAGAGGGCCCGTCGCGTCCCGCACCGCTGGCGCAACCTCGTCACGATCACCGGAGCCGAGGTGGTCGACAACACGGAGGCGGGCCTCCTCAGCACCCTCTTCCCGTCGATCGCGGCGTCCCTCAAGCTCGACAACGGGCACCTCGGCCTGCTGAGCGCCCTCGGCAAGTTCGCGACCATCCCGCTCGGTCCCGCCTGGGTCTGGTTCGCGGACCGCTTCGGCCGCAAGCAGGCGCTCGTGCTCAACAACATCATCGGCGCGATCCTCGGCATCCTCGCCGGCACGTCGCAGGACTTCCTGCAGCTGCTCCTCTGGAACACGCTGCTCGCCGGCGTGGTGGCGTGCGGCCAGCCGATCACCAACTCGATCATCGCGGACTCCTTCGACGACAAGATGCGCTCCAAGGCGACCGGGTTCTACTACGGCGTCCTCACCGCGGTCTCCTCCTTCATCGGACCCGTCCTCGCCCTGTTCTCCGGCCAGGAGGACGGGTGGCGGCTCGGTATGTGGATCATCGGCGGCATCTGCCTGCTGTCGTCGATCCTCATCGCGGTCTTCTACGTGGACCCGGGCATCGGCGCCTCGGAGGAGAAGCTCGCCGACCTCGAGGAGAGCAAGCGCAAGGACAAGGTGACCGTCTCCGGCGTGCTCGCGCTGTTCCGGATCCCGACCTTCTCGATCATGATGCTGTCGCGGCTGCTCTCCGGTCATCTGCTCATCACGGTGTTCGGCGTCCAGTTCCTCGTGACCGAGCGCGGCTTCACGAACGCCGTCGCCGCGACCGTCCTCATCCCGTTCGGCCTCGGCTACGTCATCTCCACATTCCTCAGCGGCTTCGCCGTGGCCTTCCTCGACCGCATCGCGCCGCACCAGGGCCGGGTCGCGTTCAACCAGGCTGCGCAGATCCTCTTCGCCGTCGCGGCCTTCTTCGGCACGCAGTTCGACTGGGGGAGCCTGTGGATCTACGCCATCTTCTGGGCCCTGTTCGGAGCGTTCCAGGGGATGAACCCGCCGGTGAACCGCCCGATCATCATGTCGGTCGTGCTGCCCGAGCTGCGCGGACAGGCGTTCTCCATCTTCCTGACCTTCTTCCAGACGATCGGCTGGGCGCTGTTCTCGCTCTCCGCCGGGTAC
>CAKTZW010000013.1 GCA_934636065.1 uncultured Labedella sp. | reverse complement strand
GAACTAGACTGCGGACGGGAGATCGATGATGGCGACACGGAAGAAGGCGGACGCGACGACGTCCACCGCGCCCAGACTCAGCCGCGAACTGATCGTCTCCACGGCGCTCGCGGAGATCGACCGGGCGGGCGCCCAAGGCCTCTCCATGCGATCTCTCGCGCAAGCGCTCGGCGTGGAGGCGATGTCCCTCTACCGCTACGTCCACGGGCGCGAGGACCTGCTCGAGGGAGTGGTCGCGCTCCTGATGGGCGACCTCACGTCGAGCCTCGATGACGAGCTCTCCGAGCACTGGCAGGGGTTCCTGCAGACCGTGGCCCACGAGGTGCGCCGCATCGCCATCGATCACCCGAAGGCGTTCCCCCTCGTGGCGACCCGCCATCCGGCCGCCCCGTGGCTCCGGCCTCCGCTGCGGAGCATCGAGGTGGTGGACGTCTTCCTCAGCACGCTCATCGACCACGGGTTCTCCGACGATGAAGCCGTCGGCGCCTACCGGTCGTTCAGCAGCTTCCTCCTGGGCCACCTCCTGCTGGAGTCGGCGGTCAGGGGGGCCGAG
The DNA here is from genome assembly GCA_934636065.1 of uncultured Labedella sp. Taxonomy (GTDB): domain Bacteria; phylum Actinomycetota; class Actinomycetes; order Actinomycetales; family Microbacteriaceae; genus Labedella. The sequence continues at coordinate 14,079 of CAKTZW010000013.1, read as the reverse complement.
ACCGGCCCCGTGGAGGAGCCCCTCGACGAGGGCGGAGCCTCCATCCCTGAACAGGACGGCAACGTCGTCCTCGACGGAGCCGATGAGGTTCGTCGCCTCCGCCCGCTCCTGAGCGAGGATCGCAGCGACGAGGAGTTCGAGATCTCCCTCGAGGCGCTGCTCGATCGGCTCAGTCGCGAACTCTCGCAATAGGTTGGTTCCCGGCGGCCCGTCCCGACTCCCGGACCGGCCGACCACGCAGGCGAGCGGTCCCCTGCACACTCGCCTCGGTGAGGCGGCCCAGGAACGCGGCGACCACCTGCAATTCGGACGTGCTCGACGCCTTCAACACCTGCGCCACTTCGGCACCGGCCTCCGAGAGGAAGGCCCGAGCGGCGTCACGGGCGTCGGGCTCCGGGCGGAGGGTGACGCGGCGTCGGTCCGCCTGCTCCCGGCTCCGACGGATGTGACCGGCCGACTCGAGCCTGTTGAGCAGAACCGTCGTCGCGCCCGAGGTCATGCCCAGTTGCCGCGCGACGTCGGCCGGAGAGAGCGGCCGGCGGGCCTCGTCCGCCCAGATGATCTGACCCAGGGCGTTCGCGTCCGAGGTGGGGAGGCCGGTCCATCCCGCGAGGTGCTGGTTCAGCTCGTTGTAGGCCACGATCCAGTCCCGGAGCCGGTGCATCACCTCGACCTGCTCGGGCGACCAGTTCGTTGTCAACGGGTCCACGACCACTCCCATCTACCTTTACTGTGAAGATACTTTGCTCTAAAGCACACGAGGAGTCTCCCATGACCGAATCACGGCGGGCGCTGATCTCCGGCGCAAGCATCGCCGGTCTGTCCTGCGCCTTCTGGCTTCGCCGCGCCGGCTGGGAGGTCACGGTGATCGAGCGGGCACCCGCGTTCCGTGACGGCGGGCAGAACGTCGACGTGCGCGGGGTGGCCCGCGAGGTTCTCGCGCGGATGGACCTCTTCGATGCCGTCAAGGCGGAGAACACGACGGAGACCGGCACGGTCTTCGTGGACGAGACCGGAGCCGTCCGCGCCGAGCTGCCGTCCGACGACGTGAACGGCGCGACCGCGGAGCTCGAGGTGCTGCGCGGCGACCTGGCGCGCACCATCTGTGATCACCTGCCCGCCGGCGTCGAGTTCCTGTACGGGGACACCATCGAACGACTGATGGACGACGGGTCGGCCGTGACCGCGACGACGGCGTCGGGCCGCACGCTGACGGCGGACCTCCTCGTGATCGCCGAGGGCGTCCGCTCGTCGACCCGCGAACTCGTCTTCGCCGATGTCGTCGACTCGAGGTCGCTCGGCATCAACATGGTGTTCGGCACCATCCCCCGCACCGCGAGCGACGACGACCGGTGGCGCTGGTACACCACCGTCGGCGGGCGGCAGGTGCATCTCCGACCGGACAACCACGGCACCATACGCGCGATCCTCGCCTGGGCGCGCAGCGACGACATCACTGCGCTCGGCCGCGAAGCCGCTCTCGCCATCGTCCGCGAGCGCTTCGCGGACGCGGGCTGGGAATCCGAGCGCGTGCTCGACGCCTTCGACACTTCCGACGACGTGTACATCGACCACCTCACACAGATCCGCGTGGGGACCTGGCATCGCGGTCGGGTCGTGCTCGCCGGCGACGCCGGCTGGTGCGTGACGCCGATGGGCGGCGGCGGCGCGTCCCTCGCCCTGACGGCCGGCTACGTCCTGGCCGCCTCCGTGACGAGCGCGGACGACCTCGGCGCCGCTCTCTCCGCCTATGAGGAGTGGCTGCGCCCGCTCGTCGACGACGTGCAGAAGCTGCCGCCCGGGATCGACCGCTTCGCGTACCCGGAGAGCCGGCTCGGCCTCGCCGCGCGAGAAGTGGTGGACAAGGCGATCACGTCTCCCCTGTTCCGCCCCCTCACGGCTCGACTGACCCGGGTCGCCGAGACCGATCGCACCCTTCCCGAGATGGCCGCGCCCCCGCGACACCGAGAGGAGGAGTTGCCCGAAGCGCCTGCCGAACCGGCGTCATGATCACGCCGCCGCGCCCTCTCTCAGGGTGAGCGCCACTCACGAACGGCGCGACGAGTGACGGGGGCCCAGCAATGGGGGACACGGAAGCAGGGGACGACATGGTGAGCACGGCACTGATCGACGCGGCCGGGATCGACGAGCGGCTGTTCTCGGGGGGACCGATGATTCGCGGTCACGTCGAGGTCATCACCACGATCGAGACGCATCGGTCAATCCGGGTGTGGTGCGACTGCGAGATCGGCGAGGACCACGAGTTCCATCGGCCGGTACTGCGGCGCCCCGGGCAGCGCGGCTGATCCCCGGCCCCGCCGACCCGAAGGAGAGCGTCGGCCGGTTCATACGCACGCATGGAATAGGAACGGTCGATGCGACGCTGCATCGGACATGACGCGCATCGGCTTTCTCTCCTTCGGACACTGGCACCCGGGTCCGGGCTCGCGGACGAGGACGGGGGCCGACGCCCTCCTCCAGTCGATCGATCTCGCGGTGGCCGCCGAGGAGCTCGGCGTCGACGGCGCCTTCTTCCGAGTCCACCACTTCGCCCGGCAGCTCGCGTCCCCGTTCCCGCTCCTCGCGGCCGTGGGAGCGAAGACGAGCCGCATCGAGATCGGTACGGGCGTCATCGACATGCGCTACGAGAACCCGCTCTACATGGCGGAGGACGCGGCGGCGGCGGACCTGATCTCCGAGGGGCGGCTGCAGCTCGGCGTGAGCCGCGGATCACCCGAGACGGCCGTGAACGGTTACGAGTCCTTCGGGTACGTGCCGGCGGACGGCGAGACGGACACCGACGTCGCCCACCAGCACACCGCGATGTTCCGCGAGGCGATCGCGGGCGTCGGCATGGCGCGCTCCAACGCGCTCATGACGGGGGTCGAGCAGCCGCTCGCGATCCAGCCGCAGGCGCCCGGCCTGTCCGACCGCATCTGGTGGGGCGCCGGTTCCCGCGCGACCGCGGTGTGGACGGCGGAACAGGGCATGAACCTCATGAGCTCGACGCTCCTCACGGAGGACACGGGCGTACCGTTCGATGAGCTCCAGGCCGAGCAGATCCAGATGTTCCGGGACGCCTGGGCGGCGGCCGGCTGGGAGCGCGAGCCACGCGTCTCCGTGAGTCGCAGCGTGCTGCCCATCACGACCGATGAGGACCGCGCGTACTTCGGTCGCCGTGAGGCCGCCGACTCGAAGGACCAGGTGGGTTACCTCGACGCGAACACGCTCGCGCGCTTCGGCCGCAGCTACATCGGCGAGCCCGACGTGATCGCGGCGGAGCTCGCGAAGGACGCCGCCGTCCAGGCCGCCGACACCGTGCTCCTGACCGTGCCGAACCAGCTCGGCGTCGAGTACAACGCGCACCTCCTCGAGACGATCACGAAGCACGTCGCCCCCGCGATCGGCTGGTCGCCCAACCACTGAACGGCTTCGTTCACCTACATCAGCCGTCATACGGTTCACCTACATCAGCCGTCATACGGCAGGTAGTCGTTCTCCAATACGAACGCCTTGAAGCCACCCTCTGCGAACGGCAGTCGGTATTCAGTGCGAAGCAGCGTATCGGCGACCCGTGAGGCTGAATCGAGCTTCAAGCCGTGGTCCCGGACAGCACTACAGATCAGTCCAACCGATCCGGTTATCGCGATACCTTCCTCGGACGCAATGGTTCGAGCCGCGGCGTCATCCAGGACGGCCGTCGCACCGCTCAGTCTCGCGGCAGCCAACACACCGCACTCACCGACGTTTTTGCTGCCAGATCCAACGAGACGAGCGGAGTATGTGGCGAAGGCGGCGAGCTCATCTGTCGAGCCCAGGGAATATCGGTGTAGCCACGGGGCATCGAGTACCGCTCGGAGATGGGGGAAGCTGCCGGCACCGCTTTGAAGCTCAGACCAGACGACGTCCGGGACGAAAGCGGTTGCCTCTCCTACCACTAGCTCTAGGAGCCCAAGCCATCCGGCCTCTGCAAAATGGCTCAACGGACCATTGTCGAAGACGTAGTCCCCAGGAGCCATCATCAACTGAGGATCGACCAAATCTCATCGGGATGACCCGATGGAAGCTCAGGGAGATCCTCGAACGAATATTTGCCCTGAAGGAGAAGCACTGCCCGTTCCGCCGAGATCCGTCGACGCCGGTACTGAGCGAGCACGGAGAGCTCGATTGAAGGAGGAAGACTGACTCCGCCCAGGTCGAGCGGCTCACGAAGGCCGTGCTCGATGATGTCGGCTTTCAATGTTCGAGCTGCTCGAACGACATTTGCCTCTTGCTCGTCAATAAGCTCCAACTCCAGAAGCCGCCGGGCCAGGGTCGACATGTCGACGTGAAAGCTGCCGCCCGCCAGTACCGCCCGGTCTCGTATCGAGTAGTCCCCGGTCTCCTTCGCCCACAACCGTTCAAGAGCTGCCGATGGAAGTAGGAAGATCCGCGCGAATCGATCAAGCAAGCTTTCTACGTGGCCACTGAGGTCTGCAATGCGCCAGTCGACCGTGTAATCGTCCGCAATGAGGTAATGACCAAGCTCATGGGCCAGCGTCAGCCGCCGACGTCCGACGTCGCTTGCGCTGTTGACGACTGCGACGGCCCCGACCTGCAGAGGAACCAGTCCTCCATCCGCTGTGTTTACCCCTAGGGGCAGCCCGAACGCGTAGAGCCCAATCCCCGCGACGACACGTGCGAGGTCGTCGACCGAGGAGTCGCGGTCAAGCGCGCAAACGTCGCGCGCATATTCCGCGAGCTCTTCCACGTCGTCGACCGAGTGTGGACGCGGCTTACGACCGACTGTAATGGCCAAGCTCGAGTCGAGATCCTGCAGCAAGGAGACATCCGTAGCAAGACGCTCTAGAGCTTGGTCAATTGCTGCAACGTCGCTCGACGACCCCACACGGACACGATGCTGCAAGACCGCCTCTGGCTGAGGTAGCACGAACCACTCAATGCGGCGGTCTAGCGCTGCCGCCACCGCGGAAAGTTCAAGCGCCGAGATCCCGCGGAGCCCGCGCTCGATCTTCGCTAGAGCAGACCGTTCGATCCCTGTCGACCCGGCTAGGTCTTGTTGCGTCCATCCTCGGGATTCTCTCGCTTCCGCGATTCGTCGCCCCACTCCTCGCTCATCGATCTCCACATGTGCGATTTTAGAACACGATTGGACTTCACTCATGAACTCGACGAAATCCGGGGAAACGGGCCCCGGGCGGGAAGATTCGAGTCAGCGGAAACCTACCCCTCACATCGCGCCGACGGAACGACGGATGGCGCCGGGCGCGAGGCGCAGCATGGTCGGGAGCATCCGCGTCTGTCCCGGTAGGGCCAGCGGACGACGTCGGCGCAGCGCGTCGAGCGTCGCAGCGGCGACAGCCGACGGCGGCAGCTTGCGGCCGGCCTGGTCCGCGGTCATCGACGTCTCCGTCGTCGGCGGGAGCACCTCGAGCACATGCGTCCCGCGCTGTGCGAGCTGGCCCCTGAGCCCGTCGGCGAATCCGTGCAGGCCCGCCTTGACCGCGCCGTACGTCGGAGCGCGGGTCGGGGAGACGAGGGCGAAGCCTGACGTGACGAACACGACAGCGGACAGCTCCGGCCACCGCGCGAGCACCTCCCCGGTGGCCTCGATCGGGGCCGTGAGGTTGAGCTCGATCTCGTCGTGAAGGCTCTGCGCCGCGACGGCACCGGTCGTGAAGTCGCGCTCGACGAAGGTCCCGGCGTTGTTCACGAGCACGTCGACGCGTCCGAAGCGCTCGGTTGCCGCATCGAGGAGTGCCGCCCGATCGGCTGCGACCGTGACGTCCGCCCGCACGGCGAGCGCCGCGGGATGCGCCACCGCGAACCGATCGAGGGCCGAGTGCGAGCGGCCGCACACGACGACCGCGGCGCCGTCGGCCAGGAACGCCTCCGCGAGGGCCAGGCCGATGCCCGACGTCCCGCCCGTGATCAGGATGACCTGCGGCTCAGCGATGATGCTTCTCCTCGAACCGACGATGGACCGGTTTCCATCGGTTACCTAATGTAGGAATGACACCGAGCGCTGCCAAGGAGGCACTTTCGTGGAACTGAGTAACCTTGCGGAAACCCGCGACTGCCAGCGCGCCACCGACGTGCTGTCCCGGGTTGGTGACAAGTGGTCGGTGCTCGTGTTCATGCAGCTGAAGTCGGGACCGAAGCGATTCGCGCAACTGCGGCGGCTCATCGCCGGGATTTCGGCGAAGATGCTCGCGCAAACCCTGCGGGGACTGGAGCGGGAGGGCTTCGTGTCGCGCACGGTCTTCCCGACGAAGCCGCCGAGCGTCGAGTACGCGTTGACCGATCTCGGGCGAGACATCGCGGCCCCCGTCGAGGCCGTCGGTTCGTGGGTGCTCGACAACCTCCATCGCATCGAGGGAGCGCGCGCGGACTTCGACGCCGAGACTGGCAACGCCTTCCCCGCCGGGAGACCGACTGGTTAAGGTCGCTCCATGACCGATCCGACACCGCCTCCCCCGGTCTCCCCGGACCCGACTCCGCGAGCCGTCCGACCGGGCGACCCGCCTCCCCCGCGGTCGGCCCCCTGGTCGGGAGGACGCAGAGCCGACGTGACGGTGGCGATCATCCTCCTGATCCTCGGCGCGCTCGGTTTCGTGTTCCTCTCGTCGATCTCGCTGCTCTTCGCTATGGCGAGCGACGGCTGCACCTCGGGGAGGTGCGACTACGGCCTCATGACCTTCGGATACATCCTCGCGGTCGCCGGTCCTCCGCTCGTCTTCCTGGGCGCGATCGTCTGGACGATCATCCGACTGGTGCGCGCCCGCCGGGCCTGGTGGACGCCGCTCGTGGGCGCCGCCGCGGCGATCGTCGTGTGGATCGCGGCCATCGCCATCATGCAGGCGAGCCTCGGGCGGTAGCGGCCGGGGATCGAGCGCAGCACGGGTACCCGGCGCCGCGGTCAAGGCCCACCGGCGCGGCGTGGGTACCCGTACGCTCGGAGACGCGCTCCGTGGCGCCGAGTTCCGCCCCTCCACCAGCCCTCAGCGGGAAGGCCCCCCATGACTGCGACCGACAACCCCGACCGTCCGACCGAGGACGAGCCCGAGCTGAACGAGGGCACCGCCGAGGTCACCACGGGGGACGACGACGAGTTCGCGATGAACGAGTCGCCGGCGGCCGAGGGCCCGGAGAGCGACTCGGAAGCGCCGGAGGAGGCTGCGGAGGAGGCCCCGGCGCCTCCGCCCGAGCCGGAGCACAAGCTCGCCGCCGTGATCTACAACCCCGTGAAGGTCGACGTCGAGGCGCTCAAGGCCACGGTCGCTCGCGAGGAGCAGGCCGCGGGTTGGCAGGAGACGCTCTGGTTCGAGACCTCCGTCGAGGACACGGGAGCGGGCGTCACGAAGAAGGCCCTCGACGCCGGCGCCTCCATGATTCTTGCGGCGGGCGGAGACGGCACGGTGCGGGCGGTCGCGGAGGCGATGCACGGCAGCGACGCGAGCCTCGCGCTGCTGCCTTCCGGCACAGGGAACCTGCTCGCGCGCAACCTGAACCTCACGCTCGACGACCTCGACACGTCGGTCAACGCCGCGTTCGCGGGCAAGAACCGCAACATGGACATCGCCCTCATGGACATCCGAAAGGAGGACGGCTCCGTCGCGCGCCACGCCTTCCTCGTGATGGCGGGCCTCGGGCTCGATGCCAAGATGCTCGCCAACACCGACGAGAAGCTCAAGAAGAAGGTCGGCTGGCTCGCCTACGTCGACGCCATCTTCAAGGCGCTGCGCGACAAGAACCAGCTGCGACTGCGGTACTCCGTCGACGGCAACCCCGCCCGCTCCCTGCGCGCCCACACGATCATCGTCGGCAACACCGGAACGCTGCAGGCGAACGTCCTGCTACTGCCGGAGGCCGTGATCGACGACGGCTACTTCGAGATCGTGCTGCTGCGTCCCGAGGGCTTCATCGGGTGGCTGCAGATCGGCGTGAAGGTGCTGTGGGAGAACGGCGTGCTGCGCCGGAGCAAGCTCGGTCGCCTCATGCTCACGAAGGACGTCGACGCCCTCAACTACGTGAAGGGCCGCGAGCTCATCGTGAAGCTGCGCCGAGCGGAGCAGATCGAGCTCGACGGCGACGACTTCGGGAAGGCGACGGCGTTCAAGGCGCGCGTCGTGCCGGGCGGCCTCACCGTGCGCGTCCCCGCCGACGCATAGCCGACTCGCGGGCGGAGGTGTGACCACCGGGCACGCCCGCGTCACGGTGCGGAAGGAGCCCCTCCGTCTCCCGTAAACTCGACGCGTGTCCAAGGTCTTGAGCAGTCTCCCCGTCGGTGAACGAGTCGGCATCGCGTTCTCGGGGGGTCTCGACACCTCCTGCGCGGTCGCCTGGATGCGCGAGAAGGGTGCCGTCCCCTGCACCTACACCGCGGACATCGGCCAGTACGACGAACCGGACATCGCCTCGGTCCCCGGCCGCGCCACCGAGTACGGCGCCGAGGTCGCACGTCTCGTCGATGCGAAGAGCGCCCTCGTCGAGGAGGGCCTCGTCGCCCTCCAGTGCGGCGCCTTCCACATCCGCTCCGGCGGCAAGACCTACTTCAACACGACGCCTCTCGGTCGCGCCGTGACGGGCACGATGCTCGTGCGCGCCATGAAGGAGGACGGCGTCGACATCTGGGGCGACGGCTCCACCTACAAGGGCAACGACATCGAGCGGTTCTACCGCTACGGCCTCCTCGCCAACCCGCGCCTGCGCATCTACAAGCCGTGGCTCGACTCCGACTTCGTCACCGAGCTCGGCGGTCGCACCGAGATGAGCGAGTGGCTCGTCGCCCACGGCTTCCCCTACCGCGACGCCACCGAGAAGGCCTACAGCACGGACGCGAACATCTGGGGTGCGACGCACGAGGCGAAGCTCCTCGAGGAGCTGAGCTCCGGCCTCGACCTCGTCGAGCCCATCATGGGCGTCGCCGCCTGGCGCGACGACGTCGAGGTGGCCACGGAGGAGGTGTCGGTCCGCTTCGAGGCCGGCCGCCCCGTCGCGATCAACGGCGCCGAGTTCGACGACGCCGTCCTGCTCGTGCTCGAGGCGAACGCGATCGGCGGCCGCCACGGCCTCGGCGTGTCCGACCAGATCGAGAACCGCATCATCGAGGCGAAGAGCCGCGGCATCTACGAGGCGCCCGGCATGGCGCTGCTGCACATCGCCTACGAGCGCCTCCTCAACGCCATCCACAACGAGGACACCGTCGCCAACTACCACGCTGAGGGACGCCGCCTGGGACGCCTCATGTACGAGGGACGCTGGCTCGACCCGCAGTCCCTCATGCTGCGCGAGTCCATCCAGCGCTGGGTCGGCTCCGCAGTCACGGGAGAGGTCACGCTGCGGCTGCGCCGCGGCGACGACTACACGATCCTCGACACCACGGGCCCGTCGCTCAGCTACCACCCCGACAAGCTGTCGATGGAGCGCGTCGGCGACTCCGCGTTCGGTCCCGGCGACCGCATCGGCCAGCTCACGATGCGCAACCTCGACATCGCCGACTCGCGCGCTCGCCTCGAGCAGTACGCGGCGTCCGGGATCATCGGAGGCGCGACGGCCGAGCTCGTCGGAAGCCTCGAGGCCGGCCACGCGGACGAGATCGTCGAGACCGAGGCGTCGGCCGCCGACGCCCTCGAGCGCGCGACGGACGCGGCCTCCGAAGGCGCAGCGTTCGACGCCGGCACCGACTGACGGGCGGCCGGCGCATGAGCGCGCTCATCGTGGTCGCGCACCCCGAGCCCGATTCGCTCACGAGTCAGGCCGCGCGACGACTTCGTGACCTGGTGGGACCGGACGCGGTTCTCGCTTCCCTCGCCGAGGAGGGCTTCGATCCGCGCTTCACCGTTGGTGATCGGACGGACTACCTCGGGCGGACGCGCACGAATCCCGACGTGCTCGCCGAGCAGCGGCGCATCGACGCCGCGGACCACCTCGTGCTCGTCTTCCCGGTGTACTGGTGGTCGATGCCCGGACTGCTGAAGGGCTGGATCGATCGCGTGTTCATCAGCGGATGGGCGTTCGATTTCGACGACGAGGGGCGGATCACTCGGCGGCTCGGCGGGCTCACCGTCCACCTCCTCACCGTCACCGGTGACGACGAGGAGTCCTACGAGCGGCACGGCTACGCGCAATCGTTCAGCACGCAGATCGAGCACGGCATCATCGACTACTGCGGCGCGAAGCGCGGCGTCACGGCCTTCGTGTGGGACTCGGAGTCTGGCGAGACGGAACGCGTCGCCCGCGAGGTCGAGGACGCGGCGGTGCGCATCGCCGCCGCGATCACCGCCTGAGCTGGTCCCCGAGCCTGTCGCAGGGCGCTCCCTGAGCCTGTCGCGCTTCGACACGCTCAGCGACCGACCCATCACACGGTCCCTGAGCCTGTCGAAGGGCACCGGACCACAGACTTCCGCGACACGCTTCGACGAGCTCAGCGACCGGAGGGTGGCTCGGCGGCCGGGGCGGCCGGGGTCAGAGGCGGAGGATCGCGTCGGCGCGGTGAGCGACCGAGGCGATGAGCTCGGCGTTCGCCTCGTCCGGACCGAGCGCCCAGTCCCGCGCCGCGTCCGGTGTCTTCCCGAACGCGACGTGGCGGGCGATGAGGCGCTCCAGCCGCAGTTCGCGATCGACGTCGAGATGGTAGCGCACATCGATCACGTCGTCGAGGGCGCGCCACGGGGGCGTGTCGAGCAGGAGGTAGTTGCCCTCGGTGACGACGGTCCGCACCGATGGCGGGATCGCGATAGCCGACGCGTACGACTCCTCTACCTCCCGCACGAAACGTGGGGCGTAGACGGTGTCGGCGGCCGTCCTGCACCGCTCGAGGAGCGCGACGAAGCCCGCGGCGTCGAAGGTGTCCGGCGCACCCTTCCGCTCCCTCCGACCCAACTGCTGGAGCTGCTCGTTCGCGAGGTGGAACCCGTCCATCGGCACGAGCGCCGCGTCCGGCCCGAGCCGGTCGAGCAGCGCGGCCGCCACGGTCGACTTGCCGGAGCCCGGCGCCCCGGCGATCCCGACGATGATCCGGCGTCCACCGGCGAGCCCCTGACGGCGCTCGACGTCCGCCACGAGCGCCTCGAGCCCCACGATGGTCCTCTCCGGTCCGCTCAGGCTGTCGGTCACGCGGCCTCCTTCCCGTCGCGGTGGTCCGTCTCCTCTCCCGACGCTAACGCTCTGCCGTGCGACTCCGCGAGCCGCGAGCGACGCGCGGCGGGGCCGCGCGGACGGCACCCCTGCAAGAGGGGTCGTGACACCCAGGGGACCACGGGGTCGAATGGATACGACCCGCGATCGGACGTTCGGCCACCTCGCCGCCGCGGGCCGGGGGTGCGGCACACGCACAACGGACGCTGGACCGACACGGCGTCCGTTGCGCCGCCTATGGCGGGTACCCGGGTACCCGCTCCGCGCGTCCGTCGAAATCACGGCCGCACCTCCTCGCACCGGCACGGACCGGGCGTACGATATGGCCGTTCGGACCGCCGAACGATCCCCGGCCGACGCCGAACCAGCGGAGGTTCCCGTGAGTCCTCGTCCTTCCGGCCGCGTCCTGCGCGGCCCCGACGGTTGGGACATCGCGCTGTCGCGCGACGTCAGCGACACGGTCCCGAACGTCTGGCGCGACGTCACCGACCCCGCCCGCACGGCCCTGTGGTTCGGGCCGTGGGACGGCGAGGGCCGCGAGGGCGGGATCGTCGCCGTCCGGCTCGCGTTCGAAGACGGCGCACCGACGAGCGAACTCCGGATCGACGCGTGCGACCCCGGCCGTCGACTCGCGGTCACGATGCTCGACGACTACGGCGAGTGGCGCCTCGAACTCCTCCTCGAGTCCGCTGAGGGCTCGACCGACACGACGCGGCTCACGCTCGTGCAGCACCTCGGCGATGACGAGGCGGCCGTCGCCGACATGGTCGCGAGCGTCGGACCCGGCTGGGAGTACTACCTCGACATGCTCGTCGCCGCCCGCTCCGGGTCGGCCCTCCCCGAGTTCGACGACTACTATCCGTCGCAGTCGGCGTACTACGCCGCCCAGGTCACGCAGCCGCGCTGACCGGCCGTCACTCGTCGAGAACGCCCGACACGTACAGCCAGCGGCCCTCCTCCCGGACGAAGCGGCTGTTCTCGTGCTGCACGCCCCGCCCGTCCGGAGTGCGGAAGATCGCCTCGAACTCGACGGTCCCCTCGGTGTCGAAAGGGCCGCCCGCGCTGTGCCCGAGGACCAGCAGGCGCTGCCACCGAACGTCGGCGTCGAGGTGGAGGCGTGGCGGTCGGGTGCTCGGATGCCAGGTCGCAAGCAGATAGCGGGCGTCGTGCAGGACGAACGCGGTGAAGCGCGAGCGCATGAGCCGCTCGGCCGTCGGCGCGACGGCGTCACCCCGGTGCAGCGGTCCGCAGCACCGTCCGTAGGGATCGCCGCTGCCGCACGGACACCGGTCCTCGTCCACCACCGTCGTCGCCTCGCCCGTCACGTCCCGCACGCTACCACCCGACCGTGCTACTCCCGTTTGAGGGCGCCTGTCCCACGAGGTGCCCTCGGCACGGATGTGGCGCCCTCGGATGCGCGGGGCTCAGCCGACCCGCCTCCAGGTGCCCCCGTCGCGTTCCGCGATCACGGCGTCGAGCGTCTGCGCGAGTCGATCGGTCGACGCGATGATGTGGCGGGTGACCTGCAGGGCGAGCTCGGCGTCGTCCGCCGTGAACCGCACCACGAGTCGCGCCTCGCCACGGACGACCTCCACTCGCGACGACTCGAGCACCGCGACCTCGGCGGCCGCGTCCGCCGCCGCGGGTTGCACCTCCTCGGGCGCGGCTCCCGGGCGGAGCATCCCGATCGTCATCATCACGCGGAAGGAGGGCACCGCTCGACGGTAGCCCATAGGCTCGAGACACTGTGAGCGCGTCAGATCCACCCCTCTCCCCCGAGCCGTCCCCGTCCACTCCACGAGGTGAGGCACCGCGCCGCATCCTCGCGCCGGGGCTCGCCCTCACGACCGTCGGGACGTGCGCTCTCATCACGCTCGCGGCCTTCGAGCAGCTCGCAGTCACCACGGTGATGCCCGTCGTGAGCGACGAACTCGACGGCGCCGCCCTCTACTCGCTCGCGTTCGCCGCGCCCGTCGCCTCGAGCGTCGTCGGCATGGTTGGGGCCGGCATCTGGGCCGACCGCCGCGGTCCGGCGCGTCCCCTGCTCGCCGCCGTCATCGTCTTCACGATCGGGCTCATCGTCGCGGGGGCAGCGGTGGGGATGCCGATGCTCGTGGCCGGTCGTTTCGTGCAGGGCTTCGGCTCGGGCGGCATGACCGTCGCGATCTACGTGCTCGTGGCGAAGCTGTATCCGCCGCCACTGCACCCGAAGATCTTCGCCGCGTACGCCGCCTCGTGGGTGGTCCCGTCGATGGTCGGGCCCCTCGTCGCGGGTGTCGTGGCGGACACCGTCGGGTGGCGGTGGGTCTTCCTCGGGGTCGTCGTGCTCGTGGCGGCCGGGGTGCTCCTCGTGCTGCCCGCACTGCGCTCCCTACCCGCGGGTCCCGACGCGGACGCCGGGGAGACACCCGACCCCACGGGCGGCAACGGACGGCGCCTCGGCGACGTCACCCGGCTCATCCTCGGCGCGACGGTCGCGATCGCCGTCGTCAGCCTCAGCCTGAGCAGCGAACTCGCCGGGCCCGCACGCTGGGTCGTCGGCGCGATCGCGCTCGTGGCGATCGCGATCCTCGTGCACCGTCTGCTTCCCACGGGCACGTTCACCGCACGGCGCGGACTGCCGTCGGCCGTGCTGCTGCGCGGACTCATCGCCTCGAGCTTCTTCGCCGCCGAGGTGTACCTTCCGCTCCTGCTGCACGACCGCTACGGGCTCCCGCCCTGGCTGTCGGGGGTCACCCTCACGGCTGGCGCGATCGCCTGGGCGAGCGGGTCCGCGATCCAGGGTCGCGCCGGCGAGGCGACTCCCCACCGCGTCTTCATGCGCGCCGGCGGCCTGCTGCTCTTCGTCGGAACACTGACGCAGGTGGTGACGGCGGCGTTCGCGCTGCATCCCCTCGTCGCCGTCGTCGGCTGGTTCCTCGCCGGCCTCGGGATGGGGCT
>CAKTZW010000012.1 GCA_934636065.1 uncultured Labedella sp. | reverse complement strand
GGACGTTCCGGGGCGGCTGGGCGATCGGTCCCTTCATCGCGGCGGCCCTCATCCACGCGACGGGTGAGACGAGCATCGTGTTCTGGGTGCACGTCGTCGCGTGTGTGCTCGTCATCCTGATCCTTCTCGTCGTGCCCGATCCGACGGCCACGGTCGAGCGCGGAGCATTGCGCGGCGCCGACGCTCCCCGGAGGCGTGTCAACGTCTTCACGACCATCCGCGACAACAGAGCGGTGCTGGCACGGATGGGAGCGGCCGCGGCGATCATGTCGGCGCTGCGGTCCTCACGCACCGTGATCCTGCCGCTGTGGGCCGTCGCGATCGGGATGGCCGACGCGCAGACGGCTGTCGTCATCGGTATCGCTGGGGCCGTCGACTTCGCGCTTTTCTACACCTCCGGTCAGATCATGGACCGGTTCGGCCGACTCTGGTCGGCGATCCCGGCGCTGACGGGGCTGGGCGTCTGCCACATCCTGCTCGCTCTCACGAGCACGGAGGGCCTGTTCATCGCGGTCGCGATCGCCATGGCGCTCGCCAACGGCATCGGCAGCGGCATCCTCATGACCGTCGGCGCAGACCTCGCCCCGCGCGAGGACCCAGCGCGCTTCCTCGCGGCGTGGCGCTTCACCACCCACGCCGGCGAGGCGAGCGCTCCCCTCCTCATCTCCGGCATCACGGTCGCGGCCTCCCTCGCGACAGCGAGCGTGTCGCTCGGCGTCCTCGGACTCGTGGGGGCGCTCCTGTTCCTGCGGTATCTCCCCCGTTACGTTCCCCACTCACGACCCTGAACCTGGGCGAGGGGGGCGACCGCCGGGTCACCGCAGCACGGAGCGGGCCGTCGAGGTCGCCTCGAGCGCGAGGCCGTCCGGCAGGAGTAGCGTGAGCACGGGTGGACGCCATGCCGATCGGAGGGTGACGGTGGCGCTGCGCCCGTCCGAGCTCGTCGCCCGAGTGATGCGCAGGTCCTCGAACTGCGTCGGGCCGGCGCGCGCCACGAAACCTGTGACCGCTTCCTCCACCGCTCCGGGGTCGAGCGTCACCCTGACGCCGCGGTCCGGGTCCACCGTCACCTCGGAGAGGTCGAACGCCTCGGCCCCGACGAGCGCGGCGGAGTCGGCGAGGCCGAGGAGCCGCTTGCGTTCGATGTACAGGGACGTCGCCGCCGCGACGACGAGGACCACGACGAGGGCGAACGCGGCGTAGCCGATCGTCAGGACGAGGGTGGAGCCGCGCTCCCGTGTGGATGGACGACTCACCGCTCCCCCGGTCGGAAGTCCGACACCGCATTGACGGCTCTCGCTTCGATCGGGACGACCGCGAGATCGTCGAGCCCGAGTACCGGTGGCGCGAGCGGCAGCCGGACCTCGAGCCGAACCACGACGGCCACGGTCTCGCCCGGAGCGAGGCAGCCGCCCGGACCTGTCGCGTCGCAGACGATCGCGACCTCGGCGTCCCGGCGGTCGATGCCCTGATCCGCGAGCGCGAAAGCGACCGCCGTCTCGGCTCGTTCGCGCGCGGTCCCCTCGTCCGGGGCCTGCACGAACACGCGAGCGGCATGGCGGGCGCCTCCCTCCGCCGCGAGCACGGCGCTCTGGATCTGGAAGAGCACCACCACGAGGTAGACGAGGGGAACGAGCAGGACGAGGCCGGCGACGACGAACTCGAGCGAGGCCGAACCGCGCTCACTCGTCGACGGTCTCGACAGCGGCACGACCGACGGCATGCAGCCCCTCTCCGACTCCGAGGAGGCCGATGACCGGAAGCGTTCCGGTCACGGTGACGACGAGCGACTCCTGTCCGCCGTCGCGCGCCCTGCTCGCGGACACCGCGTTCACGTACCCCTCGCCGACCGCCGTCCCGATCAGGTCCCGTGTCCGGTCGATCGCCTCGGTGGTCCCGTTGCCGGCGAGCGCCCCGAAACGCGCACCCTCCGACGCCGCGTCCGTCACCGTCGTGCGCACGTGCAGGGCGAGCGCGAACTGGACGACGGCGAGCGCGAGCGCGGTCAGCAGGACGGTCACGAGCAGGTTCTCGACCACGGCGGACCCGTCGTCGCGGCGCGCCGCGCGCCTGACTGGTCGCAGCATCGTCACAGGCCGGAGACGCGGGCGATGGCCTGCTCGAACAATCCGGCGAGTGCCGGACCGGCCAGGCCCCAGATGAGGATGACGAGACCGGCCGTCATCAACGTCACGAGGACCCAGCCCGGCACGTCGCCGCGCTCGTCACGGAGGCGCGAGATGAAGTGGGCGGACGGCGACCAGAAGGCGCGCATGTGGTGTTCCTTTCGATCAGGTTTCAGAAGCCGGCACGGAGGACCATGAGTCCCGGAAGGATCGCGAACGCGACGGAGAGCGGGAGGATCAGGAAGACGAGGGGCACGAGCATGGCGACCTCCTTGCGCCCGGCGGATTCGAGCAGTCGCCGCTTCCCCTCGACGCGCACGTCCGACGCCTGGGCGCGGAGCGTCTCGGCGAGGGGACTGCCGCGCTCGAGCGCCCCGGTCAGCTGTTCGACCGTCCGCGAGAGACTCGGCACCGCGATCCGATCCGAGAGGTCTCGGAGTGCGCGTGCGAGGGGGACGCCGGACCCGACCTCGGCCACCAGCCGCCGGCATTCGACGGAGAACTCACCCGATCCGACACGGGCGACGCGGCGCAGAGCATCGAGGACGCCCTCCCCCGCGGACAGACTCAAGCTGAGGAACCCGAGCACGGTGGGCAGTTCCGCCTCGATGCGGCCGACCCGGTGCCGAGCGGCCCGCGCGAGCTCCCATTCGCATCCGAGCGCGCCGACGAGCGCCCCCAGCACCGGGAGGGCCGCCATGACCAACGGGGACAGCATGCCGCTCAGGAGCGCGACGAGGGCTGGCAGAGCCAGCAGAGCCAGCCCCGTCAAGGCCCATAGAAGCTGGCGCCGACGAAACGCGGAGACGTCGAGCAGCGATCCCCGTTGCGCCAGTCGGCGCTCGACGGTGGCATCGCTCGCGAGCACGAGCGAGACGACGGAGAAGAACCGGCCGAACACGGGGGTCACGAGTCCCCAGACGAGGGCGAGCGGGTCGCCGGTGGGGCGGTCCATGAACGCGCGCGCCTCGTCGGAGACGTCCACGAGGTATGGCGCCACGCGCGCAACGAGCCGCCGGGTCCGCATCCGCGGCGCGAGGCCGACGAGCGTCCAGAGTCCGAGCCCGAGAGCCGCGCCGAGCACGACAGCCCAGCCGGCCGCCGGGGGCGTCATCGGAACCACCGCTGCTCGGCCGGAAGCCGTCCGACGGCGAGCATGATCCGATACGAGACCACCGACACCGCCGCGCCGATCACGATGAGCAGGGTGCCTTCCGGCGATGCGTAGGCCGAGGCCGCCTCAGGGCGGGTCGAGAGGAGAACGAGAATGACCCAAGGCGCGGTGACGCCGAGCTTTGCGGCGTTGCGAACCCAGGATTGCCTCGCGTCCAGTTCCGCTCGCGTCGCGGCCTCGTCCCGCAGTCCGGATGACAGCTGGCGGAGGGTGGCGGTGAGGTCCGAGCCGCCGACCTCCCGTGCCATTCTGAGCGTCTCGAGGACGCGGTCGGCGACCGCATCGTCGAGGACCGCCTTCAACCGATCGAGCGCGCCTCCCCACGACGCGGTGGCAGTGTAGTCACGGGCGAACGCGCGGAACTCTGGGCGGAGATCCTCAGGGCCCTGTCGTCCGAGGCTTCCGATGGCGTCGGGGATCGCCAGTCCCGACCGGACGGCCGCGACGAGGTGATCGACGACGTCCGGCCAGAGGGTCGCTCGCATCCGGCGGCGCGCCGTCGCCCGGAGCGAGACGAGCACCCAGGGAACGGCGACGCCCGTGACGCCGGCCAGCAGCCCGACGACGGGCACTGACGTCGCCAGCAACGCGGAGCCGGAGATCACCGCACCGACGAGGAGCGAGACGAGGGCGAAGGCGACGACGGGCACCCGCCCCAGTCCTGCCAGCGCGAGCCGCGCGCGGACCGATGAGAGCCGATCCGGCCCGGAGGATCGCTGCTTCTCCGTCCGTGGCCAGAGCCACGGCGAGACGACGAGCACGAGACCACCACCGAGAGCCGCGCCGAGGGCCCAGCTCATCAGATTTCTCCTCGTCGCACGAAGGGACGCCACCCCGTCGCCGTCAACGTCCCGTCCCGGGTCTCGAAGACGGTGCTGGCTTCGATGGCTCCGTCGCGGCCGGAGCCCGTCGGGGCGATGATCTCGGCCACCCGTCGGCGGCCGTCGCCTTCGAGGACGCAGTGAACCACGAGGTCGACGCTCGCAGCGACCGTGGGTCTCACGAAGTCGGCGTCGATGTTCCGTCCGGCGAGCAACGGGAGGGTGCAGAGCTTCACGAGGGCGTCGCGGGCGGAGTTGGCGTGGACGGAGGATGCGCCCGGGAGGCCCGAGTTCATGGCGATGAGGAGCTCGAGCGCCTCGGCCTCTCGCACCTCGCCGACGACGATCCGATCCGGGCGCATCCGCAGTGCCTCCTTGACGAGCCGACGGAGCGTGATCTCCCCCGAGCCCTCGAGGCTCGGCTGCCGCCCCTGAAGACCGACGACGTCCCGACCGGGGAGATCGAGCTCGAACGTCTCCTCGACCGTGACGATCCGGTCCTCCGGACGAGCCGCCCCGAGGAGAGCGGCGAGGAGCGTGGTCTTCCCGGACTGCGTTCCACCCGACACCACGATGCTGTCGCCCGAACGCACGGCCCGACGGAGGAAGTCGGCGGCCTCGGCGGTGAGCGAACCGAGCGCGACGAGGTGCGACAACGAGCGGATGCCGCGTGAGAACTTGCGGATATTGATCGCCGGATGCCGGCGCGTCACGTCGGGGATCGCCACATGCAGGCGGGAGCCGTCGGGCAGCGAGGCGTCGACGAAGGGAGAGCTGTGATCCACTCGACGACCCGTGCTCGCGAGCAGACGATCGATGAGGTCGCGGACCGCGTCCTCCGTGAGCACCGTGTCGGTGAGCTCGCTCACCCCGTTCCGGGCGACGAAGACCGTCGACGGTCCGTTCAGCCAGATCTCCTCCACCTCGGGATCGTCGAGGTAGGGCTGGATGGCGCCGAAACCCGTCAATGCGGCGAGCGCCTCCCGCGCCGCGCGCTCCTCGTCCCCGACCGGCCTGCGACCCTCACGGTACGAACGCTCCGCCGTCGTGCGCAGTTCGTCGCGGACGAGACGCGCTGCGGCGACCCGATCCTCCGAGAGATCGATGCCCTCTCGCCGAACGCGGGAACGCACCCGCGCGGCGATGCTGTCCCCCGACTCCCCCATGCCCAGCATGATGTCGCAATGCATCCGGGCTTCGTCCGCCCTGTCCACAACGACCGGCGGCGCCTTCCGCCTCTAGAATCGACACCGCACCACTTGCGGAAGTGGCGAAATCGGCAGACGCGCAGGATTTAGGTTCCTGTGCCTTCGGGCGTGGGGGTTCGATTCCCCCCTTCCGCACCACGCGAGCTCTCCGCTCTCCGAGAGCGCTCCGACTCACTGGGCGCAGTCCGACAGCGCGTCGTCCAGAGCCGAGCGCACGTCCTCCTGCTCGGCGAGGTCGTCGGCGTCGCCGGGGACGGGCGGATCGTCGATGTAGTCTCCCGCGAGCGTCGCTGCATCGTGACCCGCTCGCACGACGGCGTCCACCGCGTCCTCCGTCTCGGGGGTACCGAGCTCCTCGGCGACGTCCTCGAACCGGCCGACGGCTCGCTGGACGCCCGACAGCACACGGACGCCCTGCCCATCGACGAAGCTCGCCCAATCATCGGCGATGTAGACGTCGAGATGCTCCCGTGCCGCCGTGAATCGTTCGCACTGCTCGGGCGTCAGCCCCGTCTGGGCCGGCGGCGCGCAGGCGGCGAGCGCGGCCACCGCGATACCGAGGACGACGACTGAGGCCGTCACTCGGCGTGCCCTGATCATCCACTCACCCCTCAGCTCGGTCCGTCCCATCCTGCCCGATCCCCGCCCGCGGTGACCGACGTCCGCCCGTGCCCTCCGCCCCGAACGGGGCTCATCCTTCAGGCGGATATTCGGCATGATCCCGGGTTCCGGATGCCGTGCCCCGATTAGACTTCGAGCACCGACACGTGCGCCGACTGGCTCGGAAGCCGCCGACGACTGGGAGACCCGATGCATTCCGCCCTCATCCCGTGGCTCGACCCCGAGAACATCATCACGACCGCAGGGCCGTGGGCGCTCCTCGTCGTGTGTCTCATCGTGTTCGCCGAGACCGGCCTGCTGGTCGGCTTCCTCCTCCCCGGCGACACCCTCCTCATCATCACCGGTCTGTTCTCCTTCCACCCCGGGCTCGGCTTCCCGCCGTACGTCGTCGCGCTGGCCATCGGCCTCGCCGCCTTCCTCGGAGGAGAGGTCGGCTATCTCATCGGCCACAAGGCCGGTCCCAAGATCTTCGAACGCAAGGAGTCCGGGCTCTTCAGCATCGAGAACGTCGAGCGCACCAACGCCTTCTTCACGCGCTTCGGCGGACTCGCCGTCATCGTGGCGCGCTTCGTCCCGATCGTGCGCACGTTCGCGCCGGTCGCGGCCGGTGTCGGTCACATGGACTACCGCAAGTACACCCTCTACAACCTCGTCGGTGCCGTCATCTGGGGCGCCGGCCTGACCTTCGTGGGCTACCTCCTCGGCTACATCCCCCCGGTCGCCGACTTCGTCCGCAACTACATCGACGTCATCCTCATCGTCGCTGTCGTCCTCACCCTCGCGCCGACCATCTACCACTACGTCCAGTCCAGCCGGAAGGCCAAGCGGGCCGCTGCCGCCGGGGACGCCGTCACGGATCACGCCGAGGCCGAGCACCTCGTGCTCGACCGCACGATGTTCGACCAGGACAAGGACAACGACCGGCCCGGAGGACGCACCCGCCCCTGACCTGCGGTCAGCGGTGGTGCTGCTCCTCGTGAGCGGCGTGAGCGGCCGGCTCCAGCTGGAACGTGGAGTGCTCGACGTCGAAATGGCTCGAGAGGCACTCGCCGAGATCGTCGAGAAGCACACCGGCTCCCCCGTTCGCGAAGACGGCAGAGTCCACGACGACGTGCGCTGAGAACACGTGCGCCCCCGACGTGATCGCCCACACGTGAACGTCGTGGACGTCGACCACGCCCTCCGTGCCTCGGATGTGACGGCGGATGAGGTCGACGTCCGTTCCGCTCGGGGCCGACTCGTTGAGCACCCGCCACACGTCGCGGAGCAGGAGCGCCGCCCGCGGGAGGATGCCCGCGGCGATCAGCAGCGAGACGATCGCGTCGGCCTGGACGAATCCCGTCAGCGCGATGACGACAGCGGCGACGATGACGCCGATAGACCCCAGGGCGTCCCCCAGGACCTCGAGATAGGCCCCGCGCATGTTGAGCGACCGTTCCGCCGAGCTCCGGAGGATCACGAGGGACACTGCGTTGGCGATGAGTCCGACGACCGCGACGAGCAGCATCGGCAGCGCGGCGATCTCGCCCGGACCGGGCTCCACGAGCCGACGAACGCCCTCAATCGCGACGGTCACCGCGACGACCGTGAGGATGAGCCCGTTGAGGAGCGCCGCCAGGACCTCCGTCCGCTGGTAGCCGAAGGTGTGCCGATCGGTGGCGGGGCGCCGCGCGATGCCGATAGCGACGAGGGCGATGACGAGTCCCGTGAGGTCCGACAGCAGGTGACCGGAGTCGGCGAGGAGGGCGAGCGACCCGGTGATCAGCCCGCCGACGGTCTGCGCCACGAGCACGACCGCCACGATGGGGATGACGATGAGGAGCCGGGATCGATCGGCGTCGCGGTGGTGGGAGTGCTCGTGGGCCATGCCTCCACGATACGTCGCGGAGACAGGTGGGGGAACGCCTGGTCAGCTATAAGAAATGATCGTCGTTCCCATTATCGACGGATGCGTCACTCCGCTCGGGACGCGAGGATCGTGCTCAGTTCGGGGATCGCCGCCGCGACGGCACGGGCGCGATGAGACGCGGCGTTCTTCTCCTCCGCGGTCAACTCTGCGGCGGTCCTCCCGTCGCCCTCGGGCACGAAGACGGGGTCGTAGCCGAAGCCGCCCGTTCCCCCTCGTTCGGTCGCCACCGCCCCGGCCCAGACGCCGACGGCCACGCTCTCGTGTTCCGGCGCCCCGTCGATCCCGGGGACCACCATCGCGATGTGGCACTCGAAGTGCGCTCCGCGTCCGCTCGGGGCGATGTCTCGCAACTGCGCGAGCAGGAGTTCGAGGTTGGCGTCGTCTCCGCGCCCCGGTCCCGCCCACCGGGCGGAGAAGATGCCCGGCGCCCCGCCGAGCACGTCGACACAGATCCCGCTGTCGTCGGCGAGGGAGATCCGGCCGGTGTGCGCCGCGGCCGCCCGCGCCTTGATGAGCGCGTTCTCGGAGAAGGACAGGCCGTCCTCCACGGGTTCCGGGCCGTCGTAGGGAAGGACGGTGACGCCCGGAAGCGCCTCGCCGATGATGCGCTGGAACTCCTCGACCTTGTGGGCGTTGTGCGTCGCGAGCACGATCTCGGTGAGACCGACTCCCGCGTCGGTCACGCCGTTCCGCCGTTCTGAAGCACAGAACGCTGGATGGCGGCGAGCTCCGCCGCTCCGCCGACGGCGAGGTCCAGCAGGGAGTCGAGCTCCGCGCGATCGAAGGGCGCGCCCTCCGCCGTTCCCTGCACCTCGACGAACTGGCCGCGCCCGGTGACCACGACGTTCATGTCGGTCTCGGCACGCACGTCCTCGACGTAGGGGAGATCGAGCATGGGGGCACCGTCGATGATCCCGACCGAGACCGCGGCAACGCTGTCGGTGAGCGGGACGGCGTTCTTGCCGACGAACTTCTGCTCCCGCGCCCACGCCACGGCGTCGGCGAGGGCGACGTACGCGCCCGTGATCGCGGCGGTGCGCGTCCCCCCGTCGGCCTGCAGGACGTCGCAGTCGATCACGACGGTGTTCTCCCCGAGCGCCTTCGTGTCGATGACGGCGCGGAGGCTGCGACCGATGAGTCGCGAGATCTCGTGTGTCCGGCCCCCGATCCGTCCCTTCACGGACTCCCTGTCCATGCGGTCGTTCGTCGAGCGCGGGAGCATCGCGTACTCCGCCGTCACCCAGCCCTTCCCCTTGCCCTGAAGCCATCGCGGCACCCCGTTCGTGAACGAGGCGGTGCACAGCACCTTCGTGCGACCGAAGGAGATGAGCGCCGACCCCTCGGCCTGATCGCTCCACCCCCGCTCGATCGTCACGGGCCGCAGCTGGTCGGGTGTGCGCCCGTCGGCGCGGATGATGTCGGTCACGGGCTTCTCCTCGATGCGGGGTGGAGGGTGGACAGATCGATCGCGCCGGTCTGCACGAGGTCGACCCGGTCGATCTCGCGGCCGAGCAAGCGGTTGGCGAGCTCACGGAAGTCGTCCGCGCTGTTGCCCGTCGCCTCGTAGCGGCGGGTCGGCGGCTCGGGCGACGTGCGCTCGAGGCCCCGCGACACGAGCTCGCGGTAGACGATGTTGGCCGTCTCCGAATCGCTCGAGACGAGGGTGACGTCCGGCCCCATCACGTAGGAGATCGCGCCTCGGAGGAACGGGTAGTGGGTGCAGCCGAGCACGAGGGTGTCGACGCCGGCGTCCCGGAGCGGGGCGAGATACTCCTCGGCGACGGCGAGGACCTCGGACCCCGTCGTGACGCCGGACTCGACGAACTCGACGAAGCGCGGGCAGGCCTGCGTCACGAGGTCGAGGTGAGGGGCCGCGGCGAACGCGTCCTCGTAGGCGCGCGAGTTGATCGTCCCGACGGTGCCGATCACCCCGACGCGGCGGTTCCTCGTCGCGGCGACGGCGGTGCGCACGGCCGGCTGGATCACCTCGACGACGGGAACGTCGTAGCGTTCCCGCGCGTCCCGCAGCATCGCCGCCGACGCGGTGTTGCACGCGATCACGATCATCTTCACGCCCTGTGCGACGAGGTCGTCGAGGACCTCGAGCGCATAGCGACGCACGTCCGCGATGGGCTTCGGACCGTACGGCGACCGGGCGGTGTCGCCGACATAGAGGATCGATTCGCGCGGCAACTGGTCGTGGATCGCGCGCGCCACGGTGAGTCCTCCGACCCCAGAGTCGAAGATCCCGATCGGCGCGTCCGTCACGAGCATCTAGCCTAGCCGCGTCGCTAGGCTGGCGAGGTGAGCACCTCCACCGCCTTGCACACCGACCGATACGAACTCACGATGGTCGACGCGGCCATCGAGAACGGCACGGCGTACCGCGACGCGGTCTTCGAGACCTTCGCCCGCCGGCTGCCCGGGGCCCGTCGGTACGGCGTCGTCGTCGGCACGGGCCGCCTCGTGGAGGCGATCACGCGCTTCCGCTTCCGCGACGAGGAACTCGCCTGGCTCTCCGAGGCCGGCGTCGTGCGACCGGCGACCCTCGACTGGCTTGCCGACTACCGGTTCTCCGTCAACGTGTGGGGCTACCACGAAGGCGAGGTGTACTTCCCGGGGTCCCCCGTGCTCGTCGTCGAATCGAGCTTCGCGGAAGGCGTCGTGCTCGAGACCCTCGCCCTCAGCGTGTTGAACTACGACTCCGCGGTGGCGAACGCGGCGACACGCATGGTGACCGCCGCCGCCGGGCGCCCGCTCGCGGAGATGGGCTCGCGCCGCGCGCACGAGGAGGCGGCCGTGTCCGCCGCCCGGGCCGCGTACATCGCGGGCTTCGGCGCGACGAGCAACCTCGAGGCCGGACGCACCTGGGGAATTCCCACGATGGGCACGGCGGCGCACGCCTTCACGCTCCTGCACGACTCCGAGGAGGACGCCTTCCGCGCCCAGGTCGCCGCCCTCGGCCCCGGGACGACGCTCCTCGTCGACACCTACGACGTCCCGACGGCCATCGACACCGCCGTCCGCGTCGCGGGGACCCAGCTCGGAGCGGTCCGGCTCGACTCCGGGGACCTGCCGACGCTCGTCGTGGAGGTGCGCGAGCAGCTCGATCGCTTGGGCGCCCATCGGACGAAGATCACGGTGACGAACGACCTCGACGAGTACTCCATCGCCGGGCTGTCCGGCTCTCCCGTCGACTCCTACGGAGTCGGGACCTCGCTCGTGACCGGCTCGGGCGCGCCGGCGGCCGGCATGGTGTACAAGCTCGTGGCACATCGCGATGCGAACGGCGACTGGGTCTCCGTCGCGAAGGCGTCCCCCGACAAGGTCTCGCTCGGAGGCCGGAAGCGCGCCTATCGCCGCTATGCCGACGGCGGCATCGCCTCCGCCGAAGTCGTCAGGACGTCGTCGTCGGCGACGACCCGCTCTGATGAGCGCGACCTGCTGGTCCCCCTCGTCTCAGGAGGAGAGCCGGTCGCGGGCGTCATCGGCCCCGAGGGAGTGTCCGCCGCACGGGTTCACCGGGAACGGGCCGTCGCCGAGCTTCCCCTCGAGGCCTTCCGGCTGACGCGCGGCGAGCCCGCTCTTCCGACGCTCCACGAGTGAGGGCGGAGCGACGAACGTCGGTCATTCCGAGCGGAGCTTCTCGTAGATCTCCTTGCACGCCGGACACACCGGGAACTTCTCGGGGTCCCGTCCCGGCGTCCACTTCTTGCCGCACAGCGCCTTGACCGGCTTGCCCGTCATCGCGGACTCGAGGATCTTCTCCTTGCGCACGTAATGCGAGAACCGCTCGTGGTCACCCGGCTCGATCGTCTCCTCCTCGAGGAGCTTCTTCAGCTCGCGGTCGAGGAGGGTCGTCGATCCGCCGTCGAGTGTTCCCGACGGCTCCATCGTGCTGAGTCTCGGCGTCTGCATGACGGCCATTCTACGTCGACGGGGGCCGCTCGCGGCCGGGTCGGGCGGCGCCCGGCCCTCAGACGCTGGTCGCGAAGCCGACGATCTCGGGTCCCCGCCGATCGACGACCCGCCCCCCGGCGAAGACGCCGACCGTAAGCACGAGGAGCCCGGTTCCGAGTCCCACGAGGAGGGCGAGGGGATGCCATGCCGGCGATTCCACGAGGCCGAGTCCCGCGATCCACATCGTCGGAACGCTGAGGAGGACCGTGGCGACGAGACTCACCGATTGGGAGAGCACGGCGGAGCTTCCACTCGTCTGGGGCTGCTGGAACGGGCTGTCGCCCGGGAGCACGGCGGCGTAGGGAAGCCGGGCGGAGACGAAGGAGGAGACTCCGACCCCGACCAGGAGCAGGCTCGCCGACACGCCGACGACCGAGGGGAAGACCCTCCAATCGCCGTAGACGACGGCGGTGAGCACCGATCCCCCCGTGATCAGGACCACTCCGATGATGAGGATCGGGACGGTCCGTCCGAGCCGATCGGCCGCTCCCCGGACACCGGACACGACGTGCATCCACACCGCGCTCGAGTCGAGCGCCAGTTCGTTGTGCAGGGACCAGCCGAGGAACAGGCACATGATCGGCAGTGGCAGGAGCGTCAGCGGCTGGGCGGGGACCCCCGCGATCAGGAGCGGCGCGATCATGAGGAACGGGACGACGGGGATCACGAGCAAGGGGGCGAGGTAGCGCGAGTCGCGCGACCAGTAGGTGAGGCTGCGCGCCGCGATGACGCCGACGGCTCCGCCGGGGAGCGCGTCGAACCAGCCGAGGCCACCGAAGCTCTTGGTGGGAGCCTCCCTGACGGGCGAGATGAGCAGACGGGCGACGAGCACCTCCCACGCCCACCACAGCAACGCGACAGTGGCCGCGGCGATGACGAGCTTGAGCGTCGCGGCCCCGACGGCGCCCGTCGCGGCGTCGCCCGGCGCAGCCCAGACCGCTCCGAACGGCGTCCAGCTGACCACCGATGCGGCACGACCGAACACCGTGAAGCCCGCGTTGCCCCAGTCCATGCTGGCGAGCAGGGCCACGGCGGGCAGCACGAGCACGATGACGAGGAGCCACAGCATCCCGGTGAACTCCCGCGTGCGGCGATGCGAGAGGAACACCGAGCCGACGGCGATGGAGACGCGGCCGAGCAGGGCGCACGTGGCGACGGCGAGGACGGCGCAGACCAGTGCGAAGACGACGGGCAGCGGCCCTCGTGACCACGTCACGACGGTGGCGAGGCTCAGCACCGCGACGACGAGGGACGGCACGCCGACGAGAGCCGCGAGGAGAAGGCCCCGTGCGAGCGGCTTCGGTCGGAGCCCGAAGAGGGCGAACGCGCGAGGGTCCATCGGGTCTTCGAGCCGGAACAGCAACGGCACGGCGGCGAAGCCGAGCACCACGAACGAGCCCGCGACGACGAGGAGATCCCGGGCGTTGCCGGCTTCGGCGAAACGCAGGCCGAAGAGGCCGAGGCCGAGCGCCCACACGATCGCGATGCCGAGACCGATGCCGAGGAGCAGACCGAGCATCTGCTTGGGCGTCCGACGCAGCGCTCCGAGCGTCGACTGCAGCCTCAGCCGGAGAAGCTGTGCAACCATTCCATCCCCTCCGCCGCAGACCGGCCGCCCGCGAGCTCGCGGAAGCGTTCCTCGAGCGTCCCGGGACCGCGGACATCCTCGACGGCTCCCGCCGCGAGCACCTGACCCTCGACGATGATCGCCACGTGGTCGCAGACCTTCTGGATGAAGTCCATGCTGTGGCTCGAGAGCACGACGGTTCCCCCGTTGTCGACGTACGACTGCAGGATCTTCACGACGCGAGCGGCCGAGACGGGGTCGACGGACTCGAAGGGCTCATCGAGCACGAGCACGCGGGGGGAATGGATCATCGCAGCGGCGAGCGACACCTTCTTCACCATGCCGGCGGAGTAGTCCGAGACGAGGCGACCCATGGCGTCCTCGAGGCCGAAGGCACGCGCGAGATCCTCGACCCTGCTGCGGACGACGTCGCTCGGGAGTCCGCGCAGCGTTCCGGCGTAGTAGAGGAGCTGGGCACCGGTCAGCCGGTCGAACACCCTGAGGCGGTCGGGCAGCACCCCGATCGTGCGCTTCGCCGCCGTCGGATCGGCCCAGACGTCGATGCCGTTCACCGTCACCGAACCGGAGTCCGGTCGCAGCAGCCCCGTGATCATCGACAGGGTCGTGGTCTTCCCGGCCCCGTTCGGGCCGACGATGCCGTAGAAGGACCCGCCCTGCACCTCGAGCTCGATGTGGTCGACGGCGTGGGTGTCCCCGAAGCTCTTGGTGAGGCCGCTGACGGTGAGAACGGCCGCCTGCCCGCTCGCGTCGACGGCGACCGACTCCGAATCCGCAGCCGGTTCCGTCGTCTCGTGAGGCGTGTCGCCGGTCGCGATGTCCTCGTCATCGATCGCAACGGCCGCGGGGGTCGATGCCGCTGCATCGATGGTGGTCGTCGAGGTCGCGTCGTCGACGGCGAGGGTCGACGCCGGTTCCTCGACGGCAGTCGTCGACGTGGGCTCGTCGACCGCGTTCGACGCGGATGGTTCCGTCGGCGCAGCAGCGGCCGAGACGCGGTCGGGATCCGGCCGCGTCTCGAAGAGCCGCTTCAGGGCCCCGACGATGCGGCCGCGGCCGGAGGCCGCGCTCGTCGACGGCTGGGGCGCCGGCCGGTCCTCCGCCTCCACCTGCTCGTTCTGCGCGAAGACGACGGCAGCCTCCGCCGCGGAGATCGCCGGAAGCGGTGGCACGGACGGCACGGACGGCACGGCGACAGCGCCTGCCCCGTCGTCCTCCCGTGCGGGAGCCGTGGTCGTCGACGCGTCCTCACCGGCGGGCGCAGCAGAGCCGGCCGCGA
>CAKTZW010000011.1 GCA_934636065.1 uncultured Labedella sp. | reverse complement strand
GTCGCAGCTCGAGCCCCACGAGCGTCGCGAAGGCCGACTCCGCCGGCCCGCCCGTCGCCCGGCGGCGTCGAACGGTCTCGGCGACCGCGTCCGCATGGGGGAGGCGCCGGGTCGCCGTGGCGGTGATCACGTCGACCCATCCCTCGACGAGTGCGAGGGTCGTCTCGAGTCGCGCGAGCGTCGCGAGCTGCGACTCGCTCTTCGGGGGGATGAGCGAGCCGTCCACGAGCGCGGACCGGAGCGCCTCGGGGTTCGACGGGTCGAAGCCCTCGGCGAGCGACTCGAGCCGATCGGTGTCGACGCGGATGCCGCGCGCGAACTCGGTGATCGAGGAGATGAGGTGGAGCCGCAGCCAGCGGGCGTGACGGAACAACCGCGCATGCGCCAGTTCCCGCACGGCGAGGTACAGCTGGACCTGGTCGTCGGGGAGCTCGAGTCCCTCGCCGAAGTCCCGCACGTTCTGCGGGATGATCGCGGCGACGTTGTCCTCGAGCAGCGGGATGCCGACGTCGCCGCCCGAGACCACCTCGGTCGAGAGCTGACCGACGACCTGCCCCAGCTGCATCGCGAACATCGTGCCGCCGATCCCGCGGAGCATCCTGCTCGCCCCGGCGATCATGCCCTTGAGCTCCTCGGGCGCCTGCTCCTCGAGGACGCCCGTGAGGGCGTCCGAGATGCTCGTGGCCACGGGTTCGGCGAGCTGAGCCCACACGGGCATGCTCGCCCGTACCCACTCGGCGCGGGTGAGCAGGCGGGGCTCCTGGGTGAGCTCCGTGATGCTCGTGGCGTCGGCGAGCCACAACGAGGCGACGTGGAACGCCTGCTCGAGCGCGACGCGCTGCTCGGGGGTCGACGGCGCGGCACCGGCGTTGGCGATGGTCGTCGCCTGGTCCGTCGAGATCTTCCAGTCGATCCCGTCGCCCTGGTTCTGCAGCGCCGCCTGGAACTGCGCCATCATCGCCGCGAGGGCCGTGGGGTCCGAGGGCAGTCCGGCCACCCCGGCAAGCCTGCTGGGGTCGACGCCCCCCTGACCGGACAGGAGGTCGCGCAGCATGTCGCGCAGCTCGTCCTCCGGGGACTTGTCGTCGTCTTCAGCCATCTCGGTCACCTTCCAGCGAGCACCGTGTCGGGCCATCTACGCTAGTCGCTGAACCTGACGGAAAGTCGTGGCACGGGCAGGGGGTCGTCCGCCCGTCGCGAACACCGCAGAAAGGACCCCCCCGTGTCTCTCTTCGTCGACGATCCCGTCGTGCCCGCCGACCGTCCGAGGCGTCGAGGGGCGACCATCGGCGGTGTCGCGCTCGTCCTCGCCTTCGCCCTGCTGATCGTGCTCGCACTCGCGCCGAGTCCCTACGTCGTGCAGCAGCCGGGACCGGTCTTCGACACGCTCGGGACGGTTCCGACAGGGGAGGAGGACGACGAGGAGGTCCCGATGATCGAGGTCGAGGGGACGGAGACCTTCGAGACGGACGGTTCCCTCGACATGCTCACCGTGAGCGTCGTCGGCACTCCGCAACAGCGTCCCACCTGGTTCGAGGTCGCGACGGCGTGGTTCGATCCGAGCAAGGCCGTGCTGCCGATCGAGTCGGTCTACCCTCCGGGCGTCACGACGGAGCAGCGCGACGAGGAGAACGCGGCCCTCATGACCGACTCGCAGCAGACCGCCATCGCGGCCGCGCTGCGCGCCCTCGACTACGAGGTCGTCGAGGAGGTGACGATCGCCGACATCCCGGAGGGGGCGCCGGCGGAAGGCCGCCTCGAGACCGGCGACGTCGTGCTGGCCGCGAACGGCGAGCCCGTCGACACCGTGGCCACCCTCCGCCGGATCATCGCCGACAACGGTCCCTCCCGTCCCGTGTCCTTCGACATCCGCCGTGACGGCGAGGAGCGCAGCGTCGAGGTCACGCCGGCGGAGCAGACCCTCGACGACGGGAGCACGAGCGTCGCGGTCGGGGTGATCGCGTCGAGCACCTACGAGTTCCCGTTCGACGTGTCGATCCAGCTCGAGAACGTCGGCGGTCCGAGTGCCGGGATGATGTTCGCCCTCGGCATCATCGACAAGGTCAGCGACGGGTCGCTCACGGGAGGCCGGTCCATCGCGGGTACGGGAACGATCGACGACGAGGGGACGGTCGGGCCCATCGGCGGCATCCGTCAGAAGCTCTTCGCCGCGGACGGCGCCGGTGCGGAGTACTTCCTCGCGCCCGCCGCGAACTGCGACGAGGTCGTCGGTCACGTCCCGGGCGGTCTCGACGTGTACGCCGTCGAGACGCTCGACGAGGCGCTCGCGGTTCTCGACACCGTCGATGGCGATGGCGACACCGCGTCCCTGCCTCGGTGCGAGGACGTGCTCGCGGGCTGACTGTCAGCCAGCGCACGTAGGATTGCAGTCACACCCCGACCGATGAAGGCCAACACGCAATGACCTCTGCTTCCACCGTCCGCCCGGAGCCGTCCAGCCGGAGACGCCTGCCTCTCGCGATCACACTCCTCGTCGTCGGCGCGCTCGTCGTGGCGTTCTTCCTGTTCACCGGGCTGTACACCGACTACCTCTGGTTCTCGCAGCTCGGCTACGCCTCGGTGCTGACGACGCAGTGGACCGCCGTCGCGGTCATGTTCGTCATCGGCTTCGTCGCGATGGCGCTGCCCGTGTGGTTGACGATCAATCTCGCGTACCGGCTCCGTCCGGTCTACGCGCGGCTCAACTCCCAGCTCGACCGCTACCAGGAGCTCGTGGAGCCGCTGCGCCGGCTCGCGATGTGGGCGATCCCCGCCGTGCTCGGCCTCTTCGCCGGGCTGTCGGCGTCGAGTCGCTGGGAGACCACGCTCCTGTGGCTCAACCGCACGGCCACGGGCTCGACGGACCCGCAGTTCGGTCTCGATCTGTCCTTCTACCTCTTCGAGCTGCCCTTCTATCGGGGTCTCGTCTCCTTCGCGTCGGCCGTGGTGCTCATCGCGACGCTCCTGACGGTCGCGGTCTCCTACCTCTACGGGTCGATCCGCGTGAACGGTCGCGAGCTCCGCATCTCGAAGTCCTCGCGGATCCAGATCGCGGTCCTCGCGGGTCTCTACCTGCTCCTCCAGGCCGTCAGCATCTGGTTCGACCAGTTCACGACGCTGACGCAGACGGGCGAGCTCATCACGGGTGCCAGCTACACCGATGTGAACGCGACGATCTGGGCGCGCCAGATCCTCGCCGGGATCGCCCTGCTCATCGCCGTGCTCTTCTTCGTCACGGCCTTCATCGGACGCTGGCGGTTCCCGCTCGTCGGAACGGCGTTGCTGCTCGTCGCGAGCGTCGTGCTCGGCTCGCTGTACCCCTGGGTCGTGCAGCGCTTCACGGTCGACCCGAACGCCCGCGTGCTCGAGGAGCCGTACATCCAGCGCAACATCGACCTCACGCGTGACGCCTTCGACGTCGCCGATGTCGAAGAGGTGCCGTACTCGGCCTCGACGGAGGCCTCCCCGGGCGCCTTGCGCTCGGACGCCGAGACCACGGCGTCGATCCGCATCATCGACCCGGCCCTCGTGAGCCCGGCCGTCGCGCAGCTCGAGCGATTCAAGACCTACTACGGCTTCAATCGGGAGCTCGACGTCGACCGCTACGAGATCGACGGTGAGAGCCAGGACACGGTCATCGCGGTCCGCGAACTCCGCCAGTCCGGCCTCGGGGACGGATCGTCCTGGTACAACAACGCGGTCGTCTACACCCACGGCTACGGTGTCGTGGCGGCGTACGGAAACCAGCGCTCCGCCGACGGGCAGCCGGTGTTCTTCGAATCGGGGATCCCGACGAGCGGAGAACTCGGCGAATACGAGCCGCGCGTCTACTTCGGCGAGCAGTCCCCGGCCTACTCCATCGTGGGTGCTCCGGAGGGCTCCGATCCGCGTGAACTCGACTACCCGTCGGGCGAGGACGGCGAGTCCGAGACGTACAACACGTTCGAGGGCGACGCGGGTCCGAAGCTCGACTCGGTCTTCAACCGGCTCGTCTACGCGCTCAAGTTCCAGTCCGAGCAGATCTTCCTCTCGGACGCCGTGAACGGCGACTCGCAGATCCTCTATGACCGGAACCCGGTGGACCGCGTGCAGAAGGTCGCCCCGTACCTCACGCTCGACTCCGACCCGTACCCGAGCGTCGTCGACGGCAAGATCGTGTGGATCGTCGACGGCTACACGACCTCCGACGCGTACCCCTACTCGCGCACCGTGAGCCTGTCGAACTCCATCGCCGACTCCGACTCGGAGGCGCAGCGGTACGCGATCGACGACATCAACTACATCCGCAACTCGGTCAAGGCGACGGTCGACGCCTACGACGGCACGGTCACCCTCTACGCGTGGGACGACGAGGACCCGGTGCTCAAGACCTGGCAGAAGATCTTCCCGTCGACGCTCAAGCCGATCACCGAGATGTCGGGCGACCTCATGAGCCACGTGCGGTATCCGACCGACCTGTTCAAGGTGCAGCGGTCCATCCTCGGTCAGTACCACGTGACCGACGCCGGACGCTTCTACTCCCGCACGGACGCGTGGCAGACGCCGGCGGATCCGCAGGAGTCGGCCGACACGAACAGTCTGCAGCCGCCGTACTACCTGACCCTGCAGATGCCGGGCCAGGAGTCGCCCTCGTTCTCGCTCTACTCCACCTTCATCCCGCGAGGCGCGTCCAGCGAGGACGCCTCCAACGTCCTCAAGGGCTACCTCGCTGTCGACGCCGACGCCGGAGGCGAGGACGGTGTCAGGGGAGAGGGATACGGGAAGCTGCGGCTGCTCACCATGCCGGACGAGTCGACCGTGCCCGGTCCCGGTCAGATGCAGAACGACTTCAACTCCGACCAGGCGGTCTCGTCGCTCATCAACATCCTCCGGCAGGGACAGACCGACGTCCTGAACGGAAACCTCCTGACGCTGCCCGTCGGCGGCGGCCTGCTCTACGTGCAGCCCGTGTACGTGCAGAGCACGGGGGAGACGAGCTACCCGGTACTCCAGAAGGTCCTCGTCGGGTTCGGCGACCAGATCGCCTTCGAGGACACGCTCGACCAGGCGCTCGATTCCCTGTTCGGCGGCGACTCCGGAGCCAGCGCCGGCGACGGCGACGTTCCGCCCGGCGAGGGCGAGGAGACTCCGACGGAGCCGGCTGATCCCGGCGAGGGCGACGGGGGAGACGGGGGAGAGACCCCGCCGACGACGGGCGTCGACGCCGAGCTCGCGGCAGCCCTCGCGGACGCTCAGGAGGCCATGGAGGCGAAGCAGGCGGCGCTCGAGGCGGGCGACTGGGCGGCATACGGCGAGGCGGACGAGCAGCTCTCCGACGCCGTGGAGCGCGCGCTCGGCCTGCTCGGCCAGTAACGATCAGGAGGGGGCGCCGACGACCTCGGCGCCCCCGTCGATTCGACGTGCTGCCGAGCGTGTGCTAGAGTAAATTCTTGTGCCGCGGGGTGGAGCAGTTCGGTAGCTCGCTGGGCTCATAACCCAGAGGTCGTAGGTTCAAATCCTGCCCCCGCAACCATGAAGGCCCGGAATCACTGAGATTCCGGGCCTTTTTCGTTGCCGCGGCGCCGTCTCCCGGTGATGCCGACGGCGTCGAGGGAATCGGCACCGGCCTGTTGACCGGCGAGCTTCGTCGGCGTAACGTACAACCACATGGTTGTACAACGAGCGCATGACGACGATGTCGATCGGTTGTTCCGGGCCCTCGCGGACGGGACGCGTCGCGACATCGTGCGACGTGTGCTGCTCGCTGAGGAGTCGGTGTCGGATCTCGCCGCCCGGTACGAGATGAGCTTCGCCGCCGTGCAGAAGCACGTCGCGGTGCTGCAGCGAGCCGGACTCGTGACGAAGGAGCGCCGTGGGCGCGAGCAGATCGTCCGGGGCGACGTCGAGGCCACCCGTGCCGTCCGCGACGTGCTGGATGGCTACGAGGCCCTGTGGCGAGCACGTACAGCCCGGATGGCGGCCCTCCTGGCCGATGATGAGAAGGGAACGACAGCATGACCGTGACAAGTCGATCGAAGGACCTCGAGGCCCTCACCTTAACGTTCAGATCAGAGTTCGACGCACCGATCGAGCGGGTGTGGCTGTTATGGGCGGATCCTCGTCAGCTCGAGCGCTGGTGGGGCCCGCCCACCTGGCCGGCAACGGTCATGGAGTACGACTTCCGCGAGGGCGGCCGCGCCCACTACCTGATGACCGGTCCCGACGGTGAGCAGGCGCGCGGGCTCTGGAACATCCTTCGCGTCGTCGAACCGGAGTTCTTCGAGTTCGAGGACGCCTTTGCGACGCCGGAGGGTGAAATGGATCCGTCGCTCGGGACGACGCGCGCCGAGGTGCGGCTCGAGTCGCTCGGAGAGCGCACCTCGATGACGATCGTCAGTCACTTCGAGAGCGTCGAGCAACTCGAGCAGCTGACCGAGATGGGCATGGAGGAGGGGATGCGCCTGGCGCTCGAGCAGATCGACGACATCCTCGCATCCTGATCGCGGCGGCGGCCCGTATACCAGGCGGGCCGCCGCCGCGCACGGGGCGGCGGCAGCGGCCGTGCCGCGCCTAGGGTGACGCCATGGTCAGGCTTCGTCGTAGTGTCGCGTCAGGCCCCGGGTGGACGCGACGTCGTTCCGGCAGGGGCTTCCGTTATCTGGACGAGGACGGACGCACCATCACCGATCCGACGGCGCGATCCCGGATCACCGATCTCGTCATCCCCCCGGCGTGGAGCGACGTCTGGATCTCGCCGTACGCCAACGGTCACATCCAGGCCGTCGGAACGGACGCCGCGGGCCGCCGACAGTACCTGTACCACGAGGCGTGGCGCGAGAAGCAGGACGTGGCCAAGTTCGAGCGCAGCCTCGACTTCGCGGAGGTCCTGCCCGGGGTGCGATCGACCGTCACCCGGCACCTGCACGGCGAGCCGACGTCCCGCGAGGCCGTGCTGGCCGCGATGTTCCGCATCCTCGACACGGCGGCCCCGCGCATCGGCGGGGACCGGTATGCGGACGAGAACGGTTCGTACGGCCTCTCGACGCTGCTCGGACAGCATCTGCTGATCTCGGGCGATCTCGTGACCCTCCACTTCCCCGGCAAGAGCTCGCAGCAGTGGCATTCGGAGATGGTGGACGCCGACCTCGCCGAGGTCCTCCGAGCCTTGCGGCGTCGCCGCGGGAAGACCTCTCGGGTGTTCGCCTGGAAGGCGGGTCGACGATGGAAGACGCTCTCCGCGGAGGACGCGAACGACTACATCCGCGGGCTCGTGGGCGAGGCGTTCAGCGCGAAGGACTTCCGTACGCTCCACGGGACGTCCGTGGCGGCGCAGTCCCTCGCGCGCACGGGGCCGGAGGAGACGATGACGGCGCGCAAGCGGGCGGTCGTCGCCGCGGTCAAGGCGGCCTCCGAGGTCCTCGGGAACACTCCGACGATCGCGCGTTCGAGCTACATCGATCCTCGAGTGCTGACCCTCTACGAGAACGGCCGGACGGCCCGACCGGCGCGCGGCCATGCGGGCGAGGCCGCGCTCGTGGAACTGCTGCGACCGGGGGCGGCGGAAGCGATCGAGTGAGCCCTCAGCCGGCGAGCCGAGACAGGCCGACCACCGCCGCCTCGAGGACCTCGGTCCGTTTGCAGAAGGCGAACCGGACGAGCGAGCGATAGTCGTCGCGACGCTCCTCGCCGACGAAGGCGCTGACCGGCACCGCGACGACTCCGGCTCGTTCGGGCAGGGTGAGGCAGAGCTCGCGCGCGTCACCGAAACCGAGCGGACGCGCGTCGGCGACGACGAAATAGGATCCGTCCGGCACCGACACGTCGAACCCCGCGTGGCGGAGGCCGGCGACGAGGAGGTCGCGCTTGTCGCGCAATGCGCCGGCGATGCCCTCGTACACGTCGTCGCCCAGATCGAGCCCCACGGCGATCGCCGGCTGGAACGGCGACGCGTTCACGTAGGTGAGGAACTGCTTCACGGTCACGATCGCCGTGACGACCGCGGGCGGCGCGACGAGCCAGCCGACCTTCCAGCCGGTCGTGTTGAACGTCTTGCCCGCCGACGAGATCGTGATGGTCCGGTCCCTCGCCCCCGGGAGCGTCGACAGCGGGACGTGCGCCGAGTCGAAGGTGAGGTGTTCGTACACCTCGTCCGTGACGATCCAGGCGTCGTGGCGGTGGGCGAGCTCGACGATGAGGGCTCTCGTCGCCGCATCGAACGTCGTCCCCGTCGGATTGTGCGGATCGTTGACGAGGATGGCGCGCGTGCGGTCGCCGACCGCGCGGCGCAGGTCGTCGGGATCCGGTTCGAACCCGGGCCAGCGCAGCGGCACGGGGACGAGTCGAGCCCCGGCGAGCGCGATGAGCCCGGCGTAGGCGTCGTAGAACGGTTCGAACACGACGACCTCGTCACCGGGTTCGGTGAGAGCGAGCAGGGACGCGGCGAGCGCCTCCGTCGCGCCGGCGGTGACGAGCACCTCGGTGCCGGGGTCGACCTCGAGCCCGTAGAAGCGGCGCTGGTGCTGGGCGACCGCGTCGAGCAGTTCCGGGGTGCCCCGTCCCGGCGGGTACTGGTTGCGCCCGTCGGCGATAGCGCGCATCGCGGCATCGAGGACGGGCGCCGGGCCGTCCTCGTCCGGGAAGCCCTGCCCGAGGTTGATGGCCCCGCTCCGGACGGCGAGGGCGCTCATCTCCGCGAAGACGGTGGGGGAGGCCGTGCCGTCGGCTCCCAGAAGCCCGGCCCCGCGTGCTGTTCGGCGCCAGGGACCGTCGATCGCGTTCATGACTCCAGGCTATCGATGCCCCGCCTCGTCGGACTCGGGAGGAGGCGGAATGTCAAGCGACCGGGCGAGGGGGGACGGGTCTGTCACGCTCGGAGGACCGATGCGCGTCTCAGCCCCGTCTTCCGGCGGCAGTGATTCAGCGGAGCCAAAGCCCGCTCACAGACGGGGTCGATCAAACGTCCAGACTGTCGGACCAAGCTGACGACGGTTGGAAAAAGGAGAACACCATGACCGAGAACACCACCGGCTCGAACGAACCGGATCCGCGGAACCCGGAGCGCGTCGAGAGGACCGAGTCCGCTCCCGTAGGCGGATCGAGCGGTTCGGCCGGTGAGCCCTCGCCCGTCGACCCGGAGGCGCGCGAGTGGCCGACTGACGCCCCGCCCCGCCCCGCTCCTCCCGTCGTCGCTCCGTCGACGTCGAGCACGACGCCGATCGTCCGCCCGAGCGAGCACGGCGTCGCCGCGTCGCCGGCGCCGGTGGGATCGCCGGAGCGGGATGCGTTCTCCTCGAGCGGCGGCCAGCACGTCCAGCCCGGAGCCGCGAGTCGTCCGAGGAACCACGAGGACTGGCACCCGCACGCGAACACCGGTGCCCCGACGACGGCGTCCCGTGACGCCTTCGGCAACCCCACCTTCGGCGTCCCGGCCTCATCGACGCGCACCACGACGAAGCGTCGCGGCTCCACGATGCTCGTCGCCGGGCTCGCCATCGGCGCCCTCGTCGGCGGTGCCTCCGGTGCCGGGACATTCGCGCTCGTGAACGGCATGCAGGCCCCGAACTCCGTCGTCTCGAACGCCGGCGGGTCCCAGAACGTCACGATCAACGACACGGATGCCGTCAACCGCACGACAGCTGTCGCGGCGAAGGCATCGCCGAGCGTCGTCACGATCGCCGTCGCCGGCAGTGAGGGTGCGGGGACAGGCTCGGGGATCATCCTGAGCGAGGACGGCTACGTGCTCACCAACAATCACGTCGTGACGCTCGACGGCAGCGTCACGGATCCGACCATCCAGGTCACGGACAACGACGGCCGGATCCACTCCGCCAGCATCGTCGGAACCGATCCGGCCTTCGATCTCGCCGTCATCAAGCTCGATGACGCGAGCGGACTCACGCCGATGGAGATCGCCGATTCGTCGAAGCTCAACGTCGGCGACACCGTCGTCGCGATCGGCGCCCCGCTGGGCCTCGCCGGAACCGTCACCGACGGAATCGTCAGCGCGCTCAACCGCAGCATCACCGTGGCGTCGTCCGCGGTGCCCGACACCTCGGAGGGGCAGGACGGGACCGAGGACGGAGACCGCTGGGGCTTCGAGATCCCGGGTCAGGAGGACCAGGGAGCCCAGGGCAGCGCGTCGATCTCCCTCCCCGTGGTCCAGACCGACGCGGCGATCAACCCCGGAAACTCGGGAGGAGCGCTCGTCGACGACAACGGTCGGCTGATCGGCGTCAACGTCGCGATCGCGAGCGCCGGCAACTCCTCCTCCGAGCAGTCGGGGAGCATCGGCGTGGGATTCGCGATCCCCTCGAACGTGGCCGAGCGCATCGCGAACGAGATCATCGATCAGGGTGAGGCGAGCCACGGCCTCCTGGGCGCGACCGTCGGCGACGCTTCCGCCGTCGAGGGAAGCGATGTGGCCGGTGCCGTCATCAACGAGGTCACGGACGGCGGTGCCGCTCGCGACGCCGGCATCCGCTCGGGCGACGTCGTGACGTCCTTCAACGGCGTGCCGATCACGGGAGCGACCGACCTGACGGCTCAGGTCCGCGCACTGGCCGCCGGGTCGACGGCGAGCGTGGTCTACCAGCGTGACGGCGAGGAGTTCACTGTCGACGTCACGCTCGGCGAGCTCCAACTCTGACCCCGGCGCCGGGGTCGGGGCACCGCTCCTCGACCCCCGGCGTTCCACGGCCGCCCCGAGACGATGTCGGGGCGGCCGTTCGCGCATCCGGTGCGCGAGCCGCACAGGGGCCCCCTGATAGGCTCGTGCGCACCCGAATGCGAGTGGAGAACATGGAACGACCGCGGCCAGACGAGCCTGTGACGGCTCTGCCGGGCGTCTCCTACGTCATGCCGGTGCTCAACGATGTCACGCATGTCGGAGCGGCTGTCCGCAGTCTCCTCGAGCAGGACTACGCGGGCGACTTCGACGTCGTGATCGCTGTCGGACCCTCGATCGACGGGACGAACGAGCTCGTCGAGGAGATGGGGAGGGCCGACCGGCGCATCACCGTCGTCGAGAACCCCGCGGGGTCGACCCCGTCGGGCCTCAACATCGCCATTCGGGCGTCGCGTCACCCCGTCGTCGTCCGCGTCGACGCCCACTCGGTCCTCCCGATCGATTACGCGCGCATCGCCGTCGAGACCCTCGAGCGCACGGGCGCCGACAACGTGGGCGGCATCATGGATGCGCGGGGGACGACCCCGTTCGAGAGGGCCGTCGCCCGTGCCTACGGATCGCGGATCGGCCTCGGGGGCACCCCGCATCACGTCGGGGGAGCGGAGGGACCGGCGGACACGGTCTACCTGGGCGTCTTCCGCCGGACGGCTCTCGAGCGGGTCGGTCTCTTCGACGAGCGCATCAAGCGCGGCCAGGACTGGGAGCTCAACGAGCGCATCCGGTCGAGCGGCGGCGTCGTCTGGTTCACTCCGCGCCTGCGCGTCACCTACCGACCGCGGTCGAGCCTGTCGCGGCTCGGCCGCCAGTTCTTCTCCACCGGTCTCTGGCGCGGCGAACTCACCCGGCACATCGCCGCGTCCCGGAACCTCCGCTACTTCGCGCCCCCCGTGCTCGTGGTCGGGGTCGCGCTCGGCGTCCTCCTCGGTCTCGCGGGTCTCGTGATGACCGCCGCTGTCGGTTCCGCCTCGCTCCTCCTGCTCGGGTGGGCGGCTCCGGCGGCGTACGCGGTGCTCGTCGCGGTCGCCGCCGTCCTGGTGGCCGGTCGGGACGGCGTCCGCACCGTCCTGTGGTTTCTCGTAGTGTTGCCGTGTATCCACTTCTGCTGGGGGACCGGGTTCGTTCTCGGCTATCTCTCCCTGGCGAGCAACATCGCAGCGCAGACGTACAAGAGAGGCCCGAGCGCGAGTGACAGACGAATCGGCTGAGCGCCCGGTGAAACCGCGGAGCTTCGCGGAGCTGCGGGCCGTCGCCCAGCCGCCGGAGGTCCGGAGTCGTCGCAACGCCGAGCACTGGACGGCGTCGCTG
The DNA here is from genome assembly GCA_934636065.1 of uncultured Labedella sp. GTDB lineage: Bacteria > Actinomycetota > Actinomycetes > Actinomycetales > Microbacteriaceae > Labedella. The sequence goes on along the minus strand of CAKTZW010000011.1, from coordinate 3,788 downwards.
TACCTGCGGGACCTGTCGCCGTATCTGACGTGGCTCCTGCTCCGCACGTCGATCTCGGCGAACGGCGTCACCGGCCTCATGATCCTCACGGGGTGGTCCGTCGCGGCCGCGCTGCTCATCCCCGGCTTCTGGGGGGCCGCGCTCGCCCTCGTGCTGGGGCAGCTGCAGATGCTCGTCGACTGTTGCGACGGGGAGGTCGCGCGCTGGCGGCGCACGTCCTCGCCGGCCGGGATGTTCCTCGACGCCGTCGGTCACTACTCCACCGAGGCGCTCATCCCGCTCGCGCTCGCGATCCGTGCCGCCGGGTACCCTGTCGATGCGCCGGAGGATCTCGCCTGGACCACCCTCGGCGCCCTGCTCGCGCTCGTCATCGTGCTCAACAAGGCGCTCAACGACATGGTGCGGGTGGCGCGAGCGAACTTCGGAGCACCGAAGCTGACCTATTCAGAGGGCGAGAGCGCGCCGCGCGGAGGGCTCCTCAGTGCGACGCGGAAGGTCGCGCGATTCGTCCCCTTCCACCGGTTGTTCCATTCCGTCGAGCTGTCGATGGTGATCTTCGCTGCCGCCGTCGTCGGGCTCGTCGTCGGCGACGTGCTGGCGATGCGCTGGGTTCTCGCCGGGCTCCTCGCTCTCGGCGTCCTCACGCTCGTCGGTCACTTCGTCGCGATCATGGCCTCGAAGAGGGTCAGTGCCTGACGGACACCCCTCCGTCGGCGTGGTCGTGCTGACGCAGGGCACGAGACCCGCGGAGCTCGCGGCGGGGCTGACGAGCGTGCTCGAGCAGGAGGACGTCCGCCTCGACGTCGTGGTCGTGGGCAACGGCTGGAGTCCCGTCGGACTGCCGTCGGGCGTCCGCGCGGTCGGCATCGAGCGCAACATCGGCATCCCGGCCGGACGCAATCGCGGGGCCGCCGCCGTCTCGGGCGAGTACGTGTTCTTCCTCGACGACGACGCCAGCATTCCGGATCGCCGTTTCCTCGCGGACGCGATCCGGCTCGTGGAGCGCGATCCGGGGATCGGACTCGTCCAACCGCGGCTGGAGGGGCCGGGAGACGAGGAGCCGCCGCGGCGCTGGATCCCCCGCATGCGGAAGGGGGACCGCCACCGATCGAGCAACGTGTTCTCGTGCCTCGAGGCGGCCGTGCTGCTGCCGCGCGTCGTCTACGACCGGGCGGGCGGATGGGGCGACGAGTTCTTCTACGCGCACGAGGGCATCGAGCTGGCGTGGCGCGTGTGGGACCAGGGCAAACGGGCGTGGTACGAGGGCGGTCTCCTCGCCCAGCACCCCATCGTCCAGCCGACCCGGCACGCCGAGTACTACCGGATGAACGCGCGCAACCGGGTATGGCTCGCGCGGCGGAACCTGCCGCTTCCCCTCGTCCCGCTCTACGTCGGATCGTGGACGGCCGTCACGCTTCTGCGGTGGTGGCGACGACCGACGGCGCTCCGGGCCTGGTTCTCCGGCTGGATCGAGGGCTGGCGGACGTCGCCGGGGGAGCGTCGTCCGATGTCGTGGCGGACCGTCGTGAGGATGACGCTCGCGGGCCGGCCTCCCATCGTCTGAGGTGGTCCTGTCGGTGTCCTGACCGTTATCTTGCGCGGTTATGGTGGAGGTCATGCCTCTTCTCACCGATGCACGCAAGGCGGTCCGGTTCGTACGGAGGACCCTGGCATCGAGATCGGCCTCGAGGGAGCTGTCGCGTACCCTCGCCACGCGCCCGACGATCGAGCCCGGGCGGTTCAAGATCGCCGTCTACTTCGCCGACGGCAGCGTGAACATGTATCAGATCCGGCAGTGGTACAAGCCGCTCCTCGCGCTCTCGGAGCGGTGGCCCGTGCTCATCCTCAGCCGAGGCGCCACGGCGGCCGCCACTCTGATCCAGGAGTCGCCGCTTCCCGTCGCGTACGTGCGGACCGTCGTGGCCCTCGAGCGGACGATCGCCGAGCAGGACATCCGCATCGTCTTCTACGTCAATCAGAACGCCAAGAACTTCCAGATGTTCCGGTACGGCCGTCGGTGGCACGTCTTCATCAACCACGGTGAGAGCGACAAGATGTACATGACGACGAACCAGTTCAAGGCGTACGACTACAGCCTCGTCGCGGGGGACGCGGCGTTGGCGCGCCTCGGTCGGGTCCTCTGGGACTACGACCTGAGCAAACGTGCCATCCCCATCGGACGGCCGCAGGCCGATCACTTTTCCGGAGAGCTGCCGTACACGCCCGACGAGCGGACCGTCGTCCTCTACGCCCCGACCTGGGAGGGAGACCGTGCCTCGGCGGCGTACGGCTCGATCGTCTCCCACGGGGTCACGCTCGTGCGCGAGCTCGTGGCGACGGGACGTCACCGCGTCGTCTTCCGACCGCATCCGCGGTCGGGGGTCGTCGACCCCGCGTACGGCGCCGCGAAACGCGCGATCGTCGCCCTTCTGGCGGACGCGAACCGCGCGGATCCCGGGGCGCACCACGTGTACGACGACGGTCCCGAGTTGGGGTGGCAGCTTTCCGCGGCCGATGTCGCCGTCGTCGACATCTCCGCGATGGTGTACGACCGCCTGGCCACGGGCAAGCCGCTGCTCGTCACGAGACCGACGCACCCGGATGCGGTCGTCGACTCCGAGGGCTACCTGACGGCGTGCGAATGGCTCACGGCCGACGGCGCCGGCGCGATCGTGCAGGAGACGGAACGCCTCCTGCACGATGACGAGACGGTCGCGCGCATCGAGTACTGGTCCCGGCACTACTTCGGCGACCCGACCCCGGGCGAGGCCACCCGCCGGTTCCACGCCGCGGTCGACCATCTCATGTCGGAGTGGGAGCGCTTCGCCGCTCTCCACCCCTCGGACGGCCGGATGGACACGGGCGGCGGACGGTCGGCGGAGTCGGCCGACGACGACGATCCGGACGGAGAGGTCGACTAGCCCGACGTGTCTCAGCGCGGCTGGGGATCCTCGACGGCCTCGTCGGAGGCGGGGCTGTCGTCACCGCGCGTGATCGCCCGTCGGTGCACGAACGGCAGCCGCACCGTCCGATGGCGCTGATCGCCATCGCGTGCCTCGGCCTCGAGCTCCGTGGGGAGCACGAGGGGCGCCGGGCCGAAGGCGGTGCGGGCAGCGTTGACGACCTGTCGCCCCGCGATGTTGTTGCCGACGCCGCCGATGGCCGCTCCGATGCCGAAGGGTGCGGCCTTACCGATGAGCGACGCCCCGTGATTCACGGCGAACTTGCGCAGGAACCGCTTCTTGAGCTCGTCGGCCACGGGTCCCATCAGGACCTGGGGGATGCTCGACGAGACCATCTCGCCCCAGAACGCCTTCCGCTCGGGCGCCTGACCCATCGCCTGCCCCGTGAACTGCTTCACGAGGTCGGACCCCGTCCGCCCGAGCATGAGCGACATCACGAGTGACCGGGCCCGGAGCGGATCCTCGATCGACAGCCCGTGCACTTCGGCGACGGACTGGGCGAAGAGCGCCGTCGTCTCGAGGAAGCCGGCGGTCTCGACTCCCGAGAGGGCGAGCGTCACTCCCGTGCCGATCGCCGGCACCATCGCCGTGGCGCCCACAGCCGCGCCGCCGGCCGTGATCGCCGTGAGGTATCGGCGCTCCAGGACGCGGACGAGCTGCTCGGGGGAGGCGCCGGGATAGCGCTTGCGGATGCCTCGGACGTACGCGACGACGATCGGTCGCTGGACGGCAAGGACGCGGTCGACGGCGCCGACCCACCCCGCTTGATCGCTCGGCACGACGGTGGTGTCCTTCGCTTCTCGACTCACCAGGCGAGTCTATGCG
>CAKTZW010000010.1 GCA_934636065.1 uncultured Labedella sp. | reverse complement strand
GCGTAGAGGTGGATGCCCTTGCTCCCGCTCGTGACGGGCATCGGTTGGAGCCCCATCCCCTCGAGGATCGTGCGCGCACTCCTCGCCACCTCGACGCACTCGGGCAGCCCGACGCCCGGGCCCGGATCGAGGTCGAGCACGAGCCGGTCGGGATTCCGTCGAGCGCCGCGGCCGTCGACCCGCCACTGCGGCACGTGCACCTCGAGGCTCGCCATCTGCGCGAGCCAGACGAGCGTCGGGAGGTCGTTCACGAGCGGGTACGTGTTCTCGTGGTCGCTGTGCTCGATCTCGACCCGGGCGATCCAGTCCGGAGTCGCCGCGTCGAGGTTCTTCTGGAAGAACACCTGTGCGGGGTCGTCGTCGGTCCCGACGCCGTGCACCCAGCGCTTCCGGGTCGCGGGCCGGTTCCGCGTGTAGGGGAGCAGGTGGGGCGCGATCGCCGAGTAGTAGCCGATGACGTCGGCCTTCGTCGTTCCCGTCTCGGGGTACAGCACCTTGTCGAGGTTGCTGAGGCGCAGTCGCCTTCCCTGGATCTCGACGAGCTGCGTCCCGGCCGACCCCGTCGATCTCCTCACCGCCATGCCCCACGATAGGCTTTCGGGCGCTCGGACCGTCAACCCCTCGGTATTTCGCCCCCCATCGGTGTTTACTGTCTTCATGAGGTCCATCTGGAAGGGCTCGATCACGTTCGGACTCGTCAACGTGCCCGTGAAGCTGTACTCGGCCACCGAGGACCACGACGTCTCCCTCCACCAGGTGCACGACGAGGACGGCGGGCGCATCCGCTACGAGCGGCACTGCGAGATCTGCGGCGAGAAGGTCGCGTACGAGCACATCGATAAGGCCTACGACGACGGCGAGAACACGGTGATCCTCACGAAGGAGGACATCGGGAGCCTCCCCGAGGAGCGCAGCAAGGAGATCGACGTCGTCGAGTTCGTGCCGACGGACCAGATCGACCCGCTCATGTTCGACCGGAGCTACTACCTCGAGCCGGACTCGAAGTCCACGAAGTCGTACGTGCTGCTGCGCCGCACCCTCGAGGCGACCGAGCGGACGGCCATCGTGCAGTTCGCCCTGCGCAGCAAGACGCGGCTCGCCGCCCTCCGCGTCCGCGACGACGTCCTCGTGCTGCAGACGCTCCTGTGGGACGACGAGGTGCGCGAGGCGGCGTTCCCCTCGCTCGACGAGGACGTGAGGATCCAGAAGCGCGAGCTCGACATGGCCGGCCAGCTGGTCGCGTCGTTCGAGTCGGACTTCGAGCCGTCGAAGTTCACGGACGAGTACCAGCAGCAGTTGCGCACCCTCATCCAGGCGAAGATCGAGCAGGGCGACACCGTGGACACGGACGCGACGTTCGGCAAGACCGACGACGAGGACGGCGACGGCGAGGTCATCGACCTCATGGAGGCGCTCAAGCGCAGCGTCGAGTCCTCGCGGAAGAAGAGCAAGAAGGGCGCGTAGCGCTCGGTCGGAGGGTTCGGCGGCAGGCTGGGGCCGCGGCTGTCACGCTCGATTCGCTCGAGCGTCGAGGAACGCATCGATGAGCCGATGCGTCTCCGAGAGGCGCGCGATCTGGTCCGCCATGTCGTCCCGCACCCGAGCGAGGTCCGCGGCGGCGGCGTCATGCGCGGAGTCCGGCGCGTCGCCCGCGCACGCGAGCACCGAGTGCACGACGGGGCGCGGGAACCCGAGGCCGAAGAGGCTGTGGATGGTCGCCGCCCGCTCGACCGCCGACTCGGCGTACTCGCGATAGCCGTTCGCTCCGCGCTGCGCGGTGATCAACCCGTGCTTCTCGTAGTAGCGGAGGGACCGGGCGCTCACGCCGCTGCGATCGCTCAACTCGCCGATCCTCATGGTCCGCTCCCCCGCGTCGTCACCTTGACCTTGACACGATGTCAGAGTCTAGCGTGAGCGTCGTCACGAAGGGTGACGATCACAGGAGCGGGAAAAGGGAAGCATGCGAGAGAGCATCGATGTGAACGGCGCGACGCGGACGTTCACCGTGGTGGACCGAGAACCGGCCGCCGAACGGATCCGGGACCTGGTGATGGTCTTCCACGGCTCGAAGCAGACGGCCGAAGCGCACCGGCGCTTCACCGGGGGCGCGTTCGACGCGCTCGCGGACGACGGGTCCACGGTGGTGGCGTACCTCGACGGTCACCGGGGCAATTGGAATGACGCCCGGAAGGAGAGCTCCTTCCCGGCCCGCACCGAGAACGCGGACGACGTCGCCTTCACCCGGGCGGTGATCGATCGCCTTGTCGCCACCCGTCACGTGGACCCGACACGCGTCTTCGTCCTCGGATACTCGAACGGCGGGCAGATGGTCTTCCGCCTCATCCACGAGATTCCGTCTCTCCTCGCGGGGGCCGCGGCCTTCAGTGCCACGATGCCGAGTCCGGAGAGCTTCATCGATCCGCTCCCCGACGCCGAACCGGTCCCTCTCCCGGTGCTCCTGATCCACGGCACGGCCGACCCCATCGCCCCGTTCCAGGGAGGCGCCATGCGCCGCTGGGCGCGGACTCTCTTCCGAGTCGGAGGCACCACGCTGTCGATGCCGCGGACCGCCGAGTACTTCGCGGGCCGGAACGGCATCACCGCACCACCGCGGACGACACGTGTCTCCTCGCCGACGACCGGCCGACGGCCGTGGATCGCGAGGACCGAGTACCGTCAGGCGGACCGCGCCCCCGTCGTCCTGTTCACCGTGCACGGCGGAGGTCACACCGTCCCGGGGCCGAAGGCGGCGCCGTTCGTCCTCGGACGGACGAGCTCGGACATCAGCGCGGCCGTCGAGGTCGCGAGTTTCCTCGGGATCGGCGGCGCCCGCTGATCGGACCGGCTACTCGTCGGCGTCCGCTGGCAGCGACTCGTGGTGTCGGAGTCCGTGCGTGCGGCGGTCCTCCTTCATCTCGGCCTCGAAGAGGTGACGCTTCCCGTTCGCGAGCCGCTCGCGCGCCGCTCGCTCGAGGTCGCGGAAGACGGAGTAGTACCCGTCGTCGTAGTCCTCGACGATCTGGAAGGTCCATCGCCCCTCGATGACGTTGCGACCGACGAGCTCGCGCTCGACGGTGTCGGCGAGCTCGTCGTGACCGGCCTCCCGCAGCTTCTCGACCGCCTCGCCCAGCGCCAGATCCGCGGTCCCCGTGAGCCGGTGGAAGCCGTAGAGCAGTCCGCGTGCGTGCTCGACGACCTCGAGGGCCTCGGAGAGCTTGCCGAGCGCGGCGACCGTCGCGTCGTCGATTCCGTCGGGGCGGACGTGAGCGGCGTCGGGGCCGTCGTGTGCAGAAGGAGTCATGTGCTCATCCTGCGGCGCGGCACGCCGCCACGCGGAGGGGTCGACGGATCCTCGCGCCCGTGTCAGGACCCGAAGCGCACGAGCACCTTGCCCGCAGCGGCACCCGGCCGGGCCAGTCGCGTGAAGGCCTCCGGACCCTCCTCGAGCGGGACGATCGCGCTGATGAGGCTTCCGAGGACGGGGTCACCGGTGCCCACCCACCGCGCGGCCTCGACGAACGCGGCGGAGGAGTAGGTGAAGCTGCCCACGATCGTCCGCTCCGCCGTGCTCACGCTGTAGGCGTCGATCTCCAACCGCTGCGCGCCCATCCCCACGAGGCCGACGCGGCCGCCGAGGGTCGTCGACGCGAGCGCGTCCGCGAGGGTCCCACTCACGCCGACAGCATCGATGGCGACGTCCGCCGGCCGGCCGAACCGCCCGGAGACCTGCTCGGAGACCGCACCGTCGCCCGGGTCGATCGCCGCGGCACCGAGCGTTGCGCAGAGCACCCGGCGCGACGGATCGGGCTCACTCACGATCACCTCATCGGCGCCCGCGCGACGGGCGGCGAGCGCCACGGACTGCCCGATGGGCCCGCCCCCGAGGACGAGGACGGCGTCGCCCGACGCCACGCCCGCCCGGGAGACGGCGTGCACCGCGACGGCCAAGGGCTCGACGAGCGCACCCCACTCGGCGGGCACACCGTCCGTGGGCAGGAGGACGACGTTCTCCGCCGGCACGGCGAGCCGCTCGGCGAACGCCGCCGTCCACGCGGGGTCGACCCCGATGACCCGGCGGTCGGGCGCGTGCTGCTCCCGGCCGTCGAACGCGCTGCGGCTCGCGGGTGGGACGACGAGCGGATTGAAGGTCGCGACCGCGCCCGTCGGGAAGTCCGTCTCGGCGACGCCGGCGCCGCGAGCGGCGATGCGGCCCACCGATTCGTGACCCATGATCTGCCCGGGATGACGTCGTCCGTTCGCGCCGGTGAATCCGTGGATGTCGGAACCGCAGATTCCCGTCGCGATGATGTCGAGGAGCACGTGGCCGGCGGGAAGCTCGGGATCCGGGACCTCGACCACTCTCATCGTCCCGAACTCCTCGAGCCGCAGAGCCTTCATGGGTCACCGTCTTCCCGAGCGCGCACCGTCGTCGACACTCTTTTTCATCCTACCTTTGGCCGCGTCGCCGTGGCTAGGCGACGGTCGCGCCGTCCGGCCGGCGCGCCCGCGTCCCGACCGCGGTCATAACGGTGCGGTCACGCCCGACTCCGTCGTCGCCCACCACGGCATGATGGAGGAATGCGTGTCGTCGTCGCCCCCGATTCCTTCAAAGGCACCGCGAGCGCCGACGTCGTCGCGGCGGCGATCGCCGAGGGATGGCGCAGCGTGCGGCCGGAGGACGACCTCGTGATCGTCCCGATGGCGGACGGGGGAGAGGGAACCGTCGCCGCCTTCGCGGCTGCCCGGCCGTCGGCTGTCCTCCACGACGTGGAGGTCGAGGGCCCGGAGGGACCGGCCCGATCCGCGTGGCTCGAGCTGCCGGACGGCACGGCGGTGGTCGAGCTCGCGTCGGCGTGCGGCATCGAGCTGTGGGGGACCGATCGGCCGTTCGAGGCGGGCACGCACGGGCTCGGGGAGGTCATCGCGGCCGCCCTCGACGCGGGCGCTCGGCGACTCCTCGTCGGCATCGGTGGGAGCGCCTCGACCGACGGCGGCGCCGGGATGCTCGCCGCGCTCGGCGCCCGCATCGTCGACGCCGACGGCGACAGCATCGGCCCCGGGAACGCCGGGCTCGCCGATGTCGCCGAGCTCGATCTGTCCACCGTCCGGCCGCTGCCCGCCGACGGCGTCGCCGTGCTGTGCGACGTGACCAACCCGCTGCTCGGCCCCACCGGCGCGGCCGCCGTCTTCGGACCGCAGAAGGGGGCGGACCCCGACGATGTCCCCGTGCTCGAGGAGAACCTGGCGCGACTGGCGGCCCTCGGCACGGTGGACCCCGCCGCTCCGGGCACGGGTGCGGCGGGCGGAACCGGTTGGGCGCTCCTGCACTGGGGGGCCGTCATGGCCTCCGGCGCTGAAGCGGTCGCCCGTGAGCTCGGGCTCGCGGACGCCGTCGCGACCGCCGATGTCGTGATCACGGGGGAGGGCCGCTTCGACGGTCAGACGGCGGCGGGAAAGGTCGCGGCGTTCGTAGCGGCGCTCGCCCCGGGCCGCACGGCCCTCATAGCGGGCTCGGTCGACGCCGACGCTTCAGCATTCCTCGCCACCGTCGACCTCATCGATCTCGTCGGCCACGATCGCGCGTTCGAGGACACGGCCGCGGCCCTCGTCGAGGCGGGCGCCGCACTGGCCTCGACCGTCAGCCGTCGATGACGAAGTGCGTGACGATCCACTCGCGGTCGACGAGGAATCGGTCGTCCTCGGGATAGAACCGGGCGCGGTCGATCTCGTCGCCCGCGAAGGCGCGGATCGCGTCGAAGGACTCCCAGTAGGACACCGTGACGATGGTCGACCGGCCGTCCTCGTGGTCCCGCGACATGATGAAGGCGCCGAGATTGCCGGGAGTCTCGAGGTAGCCGCTCAGTCCGGAGTCCTGCACGTAGCGGACGTACTCCGCCTTGTTGACGGTCTCCACCCACCCTCGCCATTCCCTGACGACGGTTCCGACGGGCGGTGCTGATCGCTCGGTCGCTTCACTCATGGGATCACCCCTCCGCGATCAGTCGACCACGGTTCCCGCGCGACCGCCACCCCCGGTCCGGCCGGCGTCGATCGCGCCAGAGGCTCGACGCGCGACGCGGAGCAGGCCCGCCGAGCCGCCGTCACGCCGGGGGTTCCATGCCGAAGACCCGCAATTGCAGCGCGACGAGGCGGTACCAGCCGACGAGCGTCACGATCTCGAGGATGGCCTGCCTCCCCAACGTCCCCTCGGCCACCCGCCACGTCGCATCGCTGAGCGTCCCGCTCCGCAGGAGCTCCTGGGTCACGCCGACGACGACCGCCTCGTCCTCGTTCTCCGGCGCGAACGAGCCGGAGTCGAGCAGCCGGATCTCCTCGTCGTCGAGCCCGGCTCGCCGTGCCGCCTGATGGTGGGCGTAACGCTCGAAGTCGTTGTCCTCGGCCGCGGCGACGAGGAGGATCACGATCTCCCGCGCGCGGTCCGGCAACGACAGGTCGAACCGCGTCCCGAATCCCAGGCGCTCGAGCCCCCGACCGAGCCGCGGATTCAACATCCAGGTCGCCGGTGGGCCGATCAGCTCCCCGTCCGCCAGCACGAGGGCGAAGCCCGCGTCCGGTCCCGCGCGCTTGCCCGTCGCGTACGTCGCGTACAGCTCCGCGGCCTCGCCGGTCAGGTCATCCGGGAGGACCCGGTCGAGTCGCCGTGCCGCTGCCATCTCAGTCGTCCGCCTCGGGCATCGGGTAGTGGTCGGCGTTGAGGACCCAGCCCGCTTTGCTCGAGAAGTCCCGGCGCGGCGGCGAGAAGATGTCGATCAGGTGATTGGTGCCCGCGCCGACCGCCTCACTCGTGTGCAGAGCGGGCGGCGGGATGACGGTGAGCGAGGCGGCCCCGCACCGCTCGTGCTCGTCGTCGCGCCACTCCGAGAGGTCGGTCGTCCAGGGCCAGCGCAGGTGGTGGACGTACTCACCGGCGAGGATGAGGGAGAGCTGCTCGAAGTCGGCGTGGTCGTGCGGCGACATCTTGGTCGTGTCGCGCGGTCCCGTCCTCGGCGCGATGTAGTTGACCATGAAGCTCGAGCAGCGGAACAGGCGGAACGGCGGCGTGCCGAGCGTCGGGACGGTGAGGTCGTAGGTCCGCACCCTGTAACCGCCGACGGGCTCCGGCCACGGCACGACGGGTGCGACGTTCGGATGATCCGTCTCGTACGCGTCGGCGTTGAGCGCATCGTCGGCGAGCCCCTCCGCACGGGTCGTGGAGAGGACGACCACCCGTCCGGACGATCGGAATCGCAGCCGCACCGGACCGGGCGGGACGAAGGTGAGCGTCTCTCCCCGGACGTCGTGGGACTCGTCCCCGCTGAGCACCGACAGCCGACCGTCACCGTCGGTGAGCAGCACACCGGTCTCGTCGGGACCGCCGGGATAGTCGACGGCGGCGCCCTCATCGACGTCGAGCAGATCGATCACGAGGTTCTGGCTCCGTCCCCGCCAGCGTCGAACGCCGCCGAGGTCGTGCGGCGGGATGTCGTAGAAGCGGAGGTAGTCGGCGGGCGCTGCCTGGGCAGCGGGCCGCGTCGCATCGGGCGGGGCGAGGGTCGAGCGGATGTCGGTGGAGTCGAAGGGCATCGGAGTTCCTGTCTGTGCGAGGTCGGATCACTCGGCGGCGAGCGCCGAGCGGGTGGAGGAGACGAGCTGCGCAGCGGCGTCGCCGAAGACGGTCGCGTCGTTGCCGAGGACGACGAAGTCGTAGCCTCGGCGAGCGGCCGTGACGGCCGCGTCCGCTGTGCGCACCGCCGTGCCCACGGGCAGGTCGTGGGCGTGGGCGGCCGCCATCACCCGGTCGACCATGCCGTCGAGCGAAGGGTCGCCGGGCGACACACCGAGACTGAGCGACAGGTCGCCGAGCCCGATGAGCACGGCGTTGACACCCTCGACCGCGCAGATCTCATCGGCCACCTCGACGGCCTCCGGATCCTCGAGCTGCGGGATGCGCATCACGCGGTCGACGGCCCGATCCAGGTAGGCGGTCGTGGGCTCCATCCCCCACACCCCGGCGCGCGACGTGGTGCCGAGGCCGCGGGTTCCGCGCGGCGGGAAGAGCATGCCGGCGACGGCGTCCGCAGCCACGTCTCGGGAGGTGACGTGGGGGATGAGGAGGCCGTCTGCGCCCATGTCGAGCACCCGCTGAGTCAGCGCCCCGCTGGCGTCGGGCATCCGGACGAGAGCGGCGAGACCGCGCCCCTGGGCCACCACGATGGCGCGGTAGCAGGACTCGAGCGTCATCGGTCCGTGCTCGAGGTCGATGACGACGAAGTCGTACCCGGCGTGCGCGATGAGCTCGATCGTCTCGATGGCGGGGATCTTGACCCACATGCCGAGTTGTGGGGGAGCGTCGCCTTCTCGGCGGCGCAGTGCTGACGTCACGGTGTCTCCTGTCTGTCGGTGTCGATCGCGGTCCGCCGTGCGGTCCCGCGGTTGCCCGGGGACCGCACGGCGACTCTCACTCCTCGATCGAGACGTTGCGGAACTCGTAGTCGTAGTTGGTCGAGACCTCCATGCCCTTCACCTTCGGGTCGAAGGCGAAGATCACCTCCTGACTGCACAGCGGCTGCAGGGGCGGGCCCGCCTCGAGAAGCGTCGTCGAGATCTCGCCGATCAGCGCCTGGCGCGAGTCCTGATCGCCCACGACCTTGAGCTCCTGCAGGGGTCCGTCGATCGCGGGCTCGGTGAATCCGCCCGGGTTGTTCTTCCCGCCCTCGGTGAAGAAGTCGGTGAAGAACTGACTCTCGTCGGGACGTCCCGGCTGGATGGCGGCGAAGCTCGCCTGGAAGTCGCCGCTGCGACGCGCCGCCACGACCTCGGTGGGCTCGCGCACGTCGATGCTCATCGTCACGCCGACCTCGGCGAGCTGGGCCTGCATGACCTCCTGCGCCTGCCCGAAGATCTTCGACGATCCGGCCAGCAGCGTGAAGTCGAATCCGTCGGGGTAGCCGGCGTCCGCGAGCAGCTCCGCGGCCCGTTCGGGGTCGTATCGTCCGGCCTCCGAGTCCTCGAGTCCATCGACGTGCTGCCACAGGCCGGAGGGATACGGCTGCACCACCGGCTCGCACGTCTCGGCGAAGACGGCCTTGTTGATCGCCTCACGGTCGATGGCGTGGATCATCGCCTTGCGGACGTCGGGATCGTCGAACGGCTCGGCGCCCGCGTTGAGCCAGAACGCGAACATGTAGGCCGCGTTGCCGGTCATGACCTCCTTGCCCGCCGACTGCACCTCCTGGATCTGCGTTCCGTAGAGCACGGCGACGTCGACCTGCCCCGAGGTCAACGCGCGCGTCCGCGCCGGATCGTCGAGCAGGTAGGTGATGTCGAGGCCGTCCAGCTGGATGGAGTCGGCGTCCCAGTACCCGTCCCACTTCTCGTAGGAGAGTCCGGCCTGAGTGTTGCTGACCAGCCGGAACGGTCCGGCGCCGACGGGCTGCGTGCCGAGGTCCTCGTTGCCGAGCGCGTCCGGGCTGATCATCATCCCCGCTTCACCGGACAACGCGTTGAGGAGGCCGGCCCCCGGAGACGAGAGCCGCAGGGTCACGTGCATCGGATCGACCACCTCGACCGACTCGACGATCCGCAACGTGCTCGCCGTCGTCTTGCCGTCCTGCTTGCTGTCCTCGATGTTGGCCTTGACCGCGTCGGCGTCGAACTCGGTGTCGTCCTGGAACACCACGTCCTCGCGGAGCACCAGATCGATGGAGAGCGCGTCATCGGACAGCGTCCACTCCGTCGCGAGTCCGGGTGAGAGGGTGCCGTCGGCCTCGCGGTGGATCAGTGCGTCGTACGACGGCAGCAGGAAGATCGGGTCGAAGCTCGCTGATTGCCGGGGGTCGAGCGACGTCGGCTTCCAGGAGGACCCGTAGCGCAGGACGGCCGATCCGTCTTCGGACTCGGGGGTGCCGGCGCACGCGGTGGCGACGAGGGAGACGACGGCGGCAAGCGCCGCGAGTCTCCATCGGACGTTTCGGGAAGATCTCATCAGTGAACACTCCTCAGTCCACGCCCGTGGCGACCGGGCGGTACGCGGCCTCGTTGCCGCATACCGCAGGACGATAGCATTGTCAGACAATTTTGTCTTGTATACCGGGATGGGCGTCGCTTATTGTGGGACGCGTGAGGATCAATGACGACCCCGCTTGGGAGAGCGCGCCTTCGGCGCCCGCCATCGCGGACACGAGCCGATCGACGGCGAACGACATCCAGGTGATCGAGCGCGCCGCGTCGATCCTGCGACTGCTCGTCACAGGCGACACGCTCGATGTCGGCGACACGGCACGGGAGCTCGGCATCGGGCGGTCCTCCGCCCACCGGTATCTGACGTCGATGGAGCGACACGGGCTCCTCGCGCGACGCGACCGGAACACGTACGAGATCGGCACGCTCATGACGCAGCTCGGAGCGGCCGCCCTCGGTCGCTCCGGCGTCATCCGCACGGCCCGGCCGGTCGTGGAGGCACTGCGCGACGAGCTGAAGCAGACCATCGCGCTCGCCCTCTGGAACGGCGCGACCGCCGTGATCGCCCACGTGTCGGAGGACACCAGCCGGACGGCGCACGTGGCGGTGAGGGTCGGCAGCTCGCTCGGCGACGACGCCGCTCAGACCGCGGTCTTCCGCGCGTTCCTCGAGGGCGCGGCGACCGACACGGACGATCACGACCGGATCGCGCAGATCCGACGGACGGGAGTCGGCGTCCGCGGCGGTTACGACGACGGCGTTCGCGCGGTCGCGGTCCCCATCATGGACCCCTCGGGATCGATCGTGGCGACCATCGCCGCCGTGGGCGTCGCGCAGCTGATCCCCGATACGACCGACAGCCCGATCGCGCACGCCCTCATGAGAGCGTCCGCTCGCGTGACCGAGGCTCTCGGCTCGAGTCGTGACCGAACGGACCCGTCGGCCGACGAAGGACGACGCACACCGCTGCCGACGATGGCACGACGAATGGAGAACGACAGATGAGTCTCAAGACCGACCTGCGGGACCGGGAGATCGACGCCGATCGATTCGAGCCCGACGACGAGGCCGATGCACTGCTGCGCGGCGCCGTCGATCTCCACCAGCACCCCGGCCCGAGCCCCTTCCCGAGGCGGATGGACATCGCCGATGCCGCGCGCGACGCCGCCGGTGCGGGATTCCGCGCCATCGTGGTGAAGTCGCATCACCACAGCATGGTGAGCGACATCCTCGCGCTCGAACCCGAGATCCTCTCGGCCATCCCGATCGACGTGTACGGCGGCATCGCGTTGAACCACACCGTCGGCGGGCTCAATCCCTACGCGGTCGAGCTGGCCCTGCGCATGGGCGGTCGCGTGGTGTGGTTCCCGACGCTCGCCTCGCCGGCGCACATCGACCACCACACGCACACCACCACCAACTTCCCCGTCTCGCAGGTGCAACTCCGAGACAACCCGCCGATCCACATCGCGGACGACGAGGGCCGGCTGGTGCCCGCCGCTCGAGACGTCCTCGACGTCATCGCCGCGGAGGACGCGGTCCTCACGTGTGGTCACCTGGGAGTGACGGACACGGAGCTGCTGATCACCGCGGCTCAGGAGGCGGGCGTCCGGCGCATCGTCGTCAACCACCCCGTGTTCGTCGTCGGGGCCTCCGTCGATCAGGCCGTCGAGTGGTCCCGCCGCGGCGTCTACATCGAGCACTGCCTCTCGATGTACTTCGGCCTGCCGGAGCGCCGACGCGACATCGAGGAACTCGCCCGCTTCGTCGACGCTGTCGGAACCGGTCAGACCCTCTTCTCGTCGGACTCCGGTCAGAAGGTCAACCCGCTGCCGGTGACGCTCTACCGTCGCGCCGTGCGTGCCTTCCTCGACCGCGGCGCGAGCGCAGACGACATCACACGCCTCGTCTCGTCGAACGCCGGAGGCGTCCTGCTGTGAACACTCGTCATACGACGCCGGCGGGGGGTCCGTCGTGTCCCCCGTGATCCTGCTGCGCCGGCTCGGCGGCGGCGTGCTCGTGCTGTGGCTCGTGAGCGTCACGGCGTTCCTCCTGGTCGCCTTGCTTCCCGGCGACGCGGCCGAGTCCATCGCCGGTGAGAGCGCCACGGCCGCCGATGTCGAGGTCATCCGCGAGCGGCTCGGCCTCGACAAACCTCTGCCCCTCCAGTACGTCGACTGGCTCTTCGGCGTGCTGAGCGGGGATTTCGGGACGTCACTCCGCAGCGGGGAATCGGTGACCGGCCTCATCCTGCAGGCAGCCCCCGCGACGTTCTCGCTCGCCGGGCTCGCCATCGTCATCGCGACGCTCATCAGCCTCCCCGCCGGCACCGTCGCGGCCCTGCGCCGCGGTGGCTGGACGGACCGGGTCATCTCGATGTTCGCGACGGTGGGCATCGCCATGCCGAGCTTCTGGATCCTCATGCTGCTGATCATCGTGTTCGCGCAGCTGAATCCCTGGCTTCCGGCCACCGGATACGCTCCGCTCAGCTCGGGGCTCTGGACGTGGCTGAGCCATCTGCTCCTGCCCGCGACGGCACTCGGCCTCGCGGTCGCGGCGGAGATGGCGCGACACACGCGCGGCTGTGTGGTCGACGTCCTCTCGCGCCCCTACATCCGGACGGCCAGGGCCCGTGGGGCGGGAGGGTGGTGGCTCGTCCGCCGACACGTCTTCCGCAACGCCGCCATCCCGGTCGTCACGGTCCTCGGCCTGCAGATCGGTCACCTCGTCGGCGGCGCGATCGTCATCGAGGCGGTCGCGGGCATCCCCGGTCTCGGCACCATGGCGATCGAGGCCATCTTCCAGCGCGAGTACCCGACCATCCAGGGGTTCGTTCTGCTCACGGGAGCGATCATCGTGATCGCGAACCTGGCCGTCGACGTCGCGTACACCGCCATCAACCCGCGCGTGAGGATCGAAGCATGAGCGCCGTGTCCACCGCCGTCCCCGTCTCGACCGCCCCACGGATCCGCCGCCTGACCCTCATGGGCCGTCTGGTGCGTCGGCCGGCCGCCGTCGTCGCGATGGCGTACCTGCTGCTCGTCGTGATCCTCGCGGTGCTGGCGCCGGTCATCGCGCCGTTCCCGCCGCAGCAGCAGGCGCTCGACGACACCTTCGCCCCGCTCGGTCCCGAGCACTGGCTCGGCACAGACAACCTCGGCCGGGACGTGGCGAGCCGGATCATCCACGCCACCCGCTACGCGCTCCTCGCGCCGGCGATCGCCGTGGGCGTCGCGCTCCTCCTCGGTGTTCCGACGGCACTCGTCGCCGGGCTGCGTCGCGGGTGGATCGACGCCGTGCTGAGCCGCATCGCCGATACCACGCTGAGCCTTCCGGGCCTCGCGTTCGCACTCGCGATCGTCGCCGTCATGGGTCCCGGCATCGTCAACGCGATGGTCGCTCTCGGCATCACGTTCGCCCCGCGCATGTACCGGGTCGTCCGGAGCGCGTCCCTCGGGGTGGCGCAGGAGACCTTCGTGATGTCCGCCCGGGCGATCGGGAGCTCCGTCCCGCGCATCCTCGTCAGCCACATCCTGCCGAACATCGCAGCGCCCCTCATGGTGCAGACGACCGTGCTCATGGCCGTGTCCCTGATCGCGGAGGCAGGGCTCAGCTTCCTCGGTCTCGGCGTGCAACCGCCGGACGCGAGCTGGGGCACGATGCTCAACGTCGCGTACCAGAACCAGTTCCAGACGCCGTTCGGCATGGTCGCGCCCGGCGTCGCCATCATCCTGACGGCGCTCGCCTTCAACACCCTCGGCGACGCGATCCGGGACGCCATCGCCGACCGGGGTCACCGATGACCGCGCACGACCGCGACCGATCGAACCGGGAGACGGAGCGAACCATGACGACCACCACGACCACCACGACGGCCGAAGCGTCGCGGGCGGAGCGTCCGCTCCTCTCCGTGCGCGGGCTCACCATCGACCTCGAGGGCGAGACGAGGCAGCCGGGCCTCGTGAGGGACGTGTCCTTCGACCTGCGCCGCGGGCAGACGCTCGGACTCATCGGCGAATCGGGATGCGGGAAGTCGATCACGGCGATGTCGATCATCGGTCTGCTTCCGAGCAGTCTGCGGGTGAGCGGCGCCGTCGAGCTCGACGGAGTCGACCTGCTCCGCGCGGACCGCCGCGCCCTCGCACGGACTCGCGGCAGCGCGATCGGCACGGTGTTCCAGGACCCGATGAGCTCCCTCAACCCGACGATGACGGTCGGTGATCAGGTCGCCGAGGCCCGTCGACTGCACCTCGGCGAGTCCTGGGCCGTCGCACGACGGGAGGCGGTGCGGCTGCTCGACCGGGTCGGCATCGCCGAGGCGGAGCGCCGCAGCCGCTCCTACCCCTTCGAGTTGAGCGGCGGGATGCAGCAGCGCGTCATGATCGCGGCGGCCATCTCCTGCGACCCGGACCTCATCATCGCGGATGAGCCGACGACGGCGCTCGACGTCACGGTGCAGGCGGAGATCCTCGATCTGTTCCGCGAACTACAGCAGTCGCTCGACCTCGCCGTGCTGATGGTCACGCACGACCTCGGTGTCGTGGCCGACTTCTGCGACGACGTGCTCGTGATGTACGCGGGACAGATCGTCGATCGCGCTCCGGTACTCGACCTGTACCGCGAACCGCGACACCCGTACACGGAGGCGCTCCTATCGGCGGTGCCCCGTCCCGACGCCGCACATCAGAGGCTCAACACCATCCCGGGCCGTGTCCCGCCCGCCGGCGCGTTCCCGACCGGATGCCGCTTCCAGCCGCGGTGCCCGTACGCCGTCGACGCCGTCTGCGGGCTGCCGCAACCGGAGGTCCCGTTCGGCCACGGCCGTGCCGCACGCTGCTGCCGGACGGCCGCGCACGAGATCGAGCTGGAGGGGATCGCATCGTGAACGACATCATCCTGACCGCCTCCGGCGTCAGCAAGTCGTACCCGCTCGGTCGCACGCTGTTCGGACGCCCCCGGTCATCGGTGCAGGCGCTCGACGACGTCAGCCTCGAATTGCGGCGGGGCACCACCATCGGGATCGTGGGAGAGTCGGGGTCCGGGAAGACGACCCTCGCCCGGGTGCTGTCCCTGCTCGAGCGTCCCGACTCCGGATCGGTCGTCCTCGACGGTCAGGAGATCGTCGGACTCCGCGGGTCGCGGCTCACCGAGTTGCGCCGCACCCTGCAGGTCGTGTTCCAGGATCCGTACGGCGCGCTCGACCCGACCAAGACGATCGAGCACGCGGTCGTCGAGCCGCTCCTCGTGCACCGAGCCCTCGGTCGACGACGTTCCCGCGACGTGGTCGGCGAGCTCCTCGAGCGGGTGGCGCTCAGTCCGGCGATGATGAACCGCCACCCCGACGAGCTCTCCGGTGGTCAGCGGCAGCGCGTGTGCATCGCGCGAGCACTCGCGCTGTCGCCGCGGGTGCTCGTGGCGGACGAGCCGACCTCCGCGCTCGATCTCTCGACCCGGGCGGAGATCCTCAACCTGCTGCTCACCCTGCAGGACGACCTCGGACTGTCGATCGTCCTCGTCTCGCACGACTTCGCCACCGTCCGTCATCTGTCGCACGATCTGCTCGTCATGTATCGCGGGCGCGTCGTCGAGTCCGGGCCGGCACGAGAGGTCGCCGAGAACCCGACCGACCCGTACACGCAGGCTCTCATCTCCGCCGTTCCGGTCCCGGACCCGGTCGTCCAGCGGGAACGGCGCCGCGCCGTCGCCGCCGGGATCGCCGTCGGGTTCTCGAGCGCCCCCACCGAGGGGCGGACGGCGTGATCGCCGACCGGGACGTCCCCTCCTATGAGCACCTCCGCTCCGGCTTCGGCGGTGCACCGCCCGGGGCGTCCTGGGCCGTCTTCGGCGAGGGCGACGAGCTCGGGGCGCTGAACTTCCTCACGCCGGAAGCGGTGCGCTCCGCCGCGCACGCCGTGCGGACCGGGGACGTCGTCAGCCTCGACTATCCGCTCAACGCGTTCGTGCCGAGTATCGCGGGCACCCGACCCGAGACGCGGCACTCGATCTTCTCGAACAACCCGAACCACCGCGACGACTGGATCGACTCCTTCTATCTGCAGTCGACGTCGCAAGTGGACGGGCTCCGACACATCCGTCACCCGGAGCACGGGTTCTACGGCGGCGTCGCCGACGACCGCATCGCGGTCGGCACGCTGGAGCTCGGCATCCAGCGCCTCGCGGAACGGGGCATCGCCGGCCGCGGCGTCCTGCTCGACGTGCCTCGGCATTTCCAGGCCGTCGGTCGGGACTTCGACGTGACCGGCACGGTGAGGATCACGCCCGAGGACCTCGACGAGATCGCTGCCCGGCAGGGCGTCGAGCTCCGCCACGGCGACATCCTGCTCCTCCACTTCGGCTGGGCCGAGCGGTACCTCTCGGAGACCCCGGAGGAACGCGCGCGTATGAAGGGCAAACCCGGGCTCGCCCAGTCGGAGGCGATGCTCGCCTGGCTGTGGGATCACCGGATCGCGCTGGTGGCCGCCGACAACTCGGGAGTCGAGGCGATCCCCGTCGATCGCGACTCGGCCTGGTAC
>CAKTZW010000009.1 GCA_934636065.1 uncultured Labedella sp. | reverse complement strand
TGCATCCCCCTAGTCTCCCGCGCGCCCCCGACGGCGTCGGACCGCGGAGTACTACCGGTTCAACAGGGGTGTGAGTGCCATGAGTGCGCGCCCCATACCGAGGGCCACCCATTGTCACCCCTGAGGGATGATGCGTTCCGGGTTCACGCCGCGACGACGCACATTGATGAGACGACGCACATCAACGATGAGCACTATCGGCAGGATGATCGCACCGATCACGCCCCAGTGTCTCAGCGCCGACGCGTCCAACGACGGATGACGAGAAGCAACAGGAAGAGCAATACACCACTGAGAATACCCGCAGTTACGGCGGCAATCACCGGATAGCTTGCGACAAGCCAGAAGGTCAGGAAGGCCGCCACCGCGAACGCCGAGGCGATCACGAGGCGTTGTCGGGTCGTACCTAGCTTTTCGGCATCGGGTGACGCTGGCATGCGGTCTCCTTGTTTCTTGTTGGTGCCTAACCTCGCATCAATTTAGTGCTGCATTGATGCCTCCGACCGCAGCGCCCGCGTATCCCTCGGCCACGGCACCGACAAGACACCCGAAACCAGCACCGACTCCGGCCGAAATGAATGCTGCAGTGATCGCCCCTGCGATGCACCCTCCTACCATCCCGGTCACCGCGCCGATCGCGATGCCCTGCGAGATGCTCTGAGCGGTTGCGAGGCCCGTCGTGTCCGAGGCGTTCACGGGGTTGCCGTCCGCGTATGCGTAGGGGCCGGGCTCCTGGCCGCTCGGGTCGTACTGCGTGCAACGCCCGAGGCTCGGCTCGTAATGCCGTGCTCCGAGTTTGTAGAGGCCGCTGGCGGTGTCGTAGTAGCCGGCGATGTAGCGGAGGTTGTTGTTGGTGCTGACGGCGGTGTTGGTGCCGGTGGATCGGGTTTCACCGTAGGGGAAGTAGGAGTATCCGCCGAGGTAAGCACCCGCCTTGTCGAAAAGTCCGACGACGGAGCCGAGGGAGTCTTTGCAACGGCGTTGTGCCGTTTTCACGGGATGCGCTCGTGGCGGTGGCGGCTCACATTCGTATGCCGTTATCGACGCTTGTCGGCGGGACCCCGTGGTCCGCCGTCGACCCGTGATCTACCGCAGCCGCGCGCCCGCGAGGAGCGGTGATCTGACTTGCCGTTCCCGCTGTTGCGTTATTCGGATGGTGTGGTCGGTGATACTTCAGCGAGCCCCTCACGTTCTCGTGAGGGGCTCGCTGTGCTTGTGCTGATATGGCCGCCGCGCGGTGGGCGGACTTTCGTTACTCGCGGGTCGACGAGTCGGATCCCGGGTGAGACCCGCTGCGTCCTGTCCTTCGTGCAGCGAAAAGGTGAGGCAGAGAAAGCCCGAGTCCCACAACGGTGGAGAGTAGGAAAACTACTTTCGTGGGGATATCGGTGATGAACAGCAGAGTTGTGATTCCGACCACAACCGATAGGACCGCGAGCAGAAGCCAGAAGACAAGGGACAATCGAGGGCGTTGGCTCAACATTCTCCGATCGCAGCGTTTATCCCGTAGGCGAGAGCTCCGAACCCTACGATAACTCCCAGCACTGCGGCTCCGAACCCGGTGGCGGCGATTGTAGTAGCCGTCGCGAGTGTGCCTATTGAAGTGCCGAGCCCTAGTGCCGTCAATCCGAGTCCGCCGAGGGTTGGAAGACCTGAGGGTCCGTTGCCGGTGGGGTCCGACGCGTTGACGGGATTGCACGATGCGTAACCGTAAGGGTTTGACTCCTGCCCGCTGGGATCGTACTGCGTAAAGCGCCCGAGGCTTGGGTCGTACATGCGAGACCTGAGCTTGTAGAGCCCGCTGGCGGTGTCGTAATAGCCGGCGATGTAGCGGAGGTTGTTGTTGGTGCTGACGGCGGTGTTGGTGCCGGTGGCGCGGGCTTCTCCGTAGGGGGAGTAGGAGTATCCGCCGAGGTAAGCACCCGCCTTGTCGAAGAGTCCGACGACGGAGCCGAGGGTGTCTTTGGCGTAGTAGTAGCGGGATCCGCCGGCGAGGCGGACGCTGGTGGCGTCTCCGTCGCTGTCGCGCGTGAACGCGCGGGACGCTCCGGTGGGTCCGTCGAAGCCTTCGGCGGAGAGGCCGAGGGGGGTGTTGAGGTAGGCGGTGGTGTTGGCGCTGCGGGTCAGCTGCAGGGTGTTGCCCTGCCCCATCGCGGTGTAGGTCGTGGACCCGATTCCGGTGACGGCGCCCTGGCTGTTGTAGGTGGCGGTCTGGCCTTCGTCAACGGTTGCGACCACGAGCGATCATTATGAATCCTGCGATGGCGACGATGATGCCGGCTGGCAAACCGAACGCTGCTAGGAACTGGCCACGCCCGCTCTGCGGGGCGACACCAGTGCTCTCGATGATCATCGTGACGATCAAGCTGATAATGCAGAGACCCACGCCGAACACAACGAAACTGGTACCGGAGGATCTCTTGTCGGAACCACGCGCCTTATTTCTCAGGAAACCCATCACGCCATCTCCTCGTCGACGAACTGAGCGCTAGATCCCTCGTTTTGCCATCCATCGGTATATGAAGATGAACGCGATGCCGAGCACGATGAGTCCTCCGCCGAGATACAGAAAAAGGGACTCGCCGCTGTCCCGGAGGTCGATGCCCCCTTTGACCAGCAGAGCCACCCCTAAACCGATACTGATCCATGGCAAGAGCAGACGCAGAGGACCATAACGCCACTTATATCGACGGGTCTCTCCGTCTTGGTCGCGCTTCTCACCGCTCACCGCTCAACTTCCTTCCGCGAGTGATGCATCCAGCATCAAACCTGCGACGGCACAGCCGCCGATGGCAACAAGCGCGCCGACTGCGGTTGGAGCCGCAATCGCCCCAGCAACCAGTGAACAGGCTATGCCGAATGCGGCGCTGATCCCCGCTGCGGTGTCGTCTGCAGCGAAGAGACTGTAGACATCCTTTCCTGTCAGGAGTGCGTCCACAACCTTCACAAACGTCGAGAATGACATGAGTCCGCTCGGGTCCGAGTTGTTGATGGGATCCCCATCGCCGTAGACGTAGGCGGCCGACTCCTGGCCGCTCGGGTCGTATTGGGTGAATCGGCCGAGGCTCGGGTCGTAAAATCGTGCTCCGAGTTTGTAGAGCCCGCTGGCGGTGTCGTAGTAGCCGCTGATGTAGCGGAGGTTGTTGTTGGTGCTGACGGCGGTGTTGGTGCCGGTGGCGCGTGCTTCTCCGTAGGGGGAGTAGGAGTATCCGCCGAGGTAGGTGCCGGTTTTGTCGAAGAGTCCGACGACGGAGCCGAGGGTGTCTTTGGCGTAGTAGTAGCGGGATCCGCCGGCGAGGCGGACGCTGGTGGCGTCTCCGTCGCTGTCGCGCGTGAACGCGCGGGACGCTCCGGTGGGTCCGTCGAAGCCTTCGGCGGAGAGGCCGAGGGGGGTGTTGAGGTAGGCGGTGGTGTTGGCGCTGCGGGTCAGCTGCAGGGTGTTGCCCTGCCCCATCGCCGTGTAGGTGGTGGACCCGATTCCGGTGACGGCGCCCTGGCTGTTGTAGGTGGCGGTCTGTCCGGTGATGCCGTTGCGGGTCTGGTTCCCGGCGGCGTCGTACGTCCACGTGGTCGTGTCGGCCGACGTCGATGCGATCCGGTTCGCGGCGTTGTAGACGTAGTTGATCGTCCCCGCCGTGGCACCGGTGGAACCGGCACGGACCTGCTGGGTGCGGTTGCCGGCCTTGTCGTAGGCGTAGGTCCACGACGCGGAGGTGGTGGTGCCGACCTTCTCCACGGCCGCGGTGACGCGGTTGAGGGAGTCGTACGTGTACGTCGTGGCGGCGCCGGCGGTGATGCCTTCCTCGGCGTAGCTGGTGCGCTTGACGATGTTCGTCCGGTCGGTGTTCGTCGCGGCTCCCGCGGATGCGGCGGTGTAGGAGTAGCCGATGTCGACCTTCGTGACGCCGGCGCCGTCCTTCGCGGTGATGCGCGTCGCGCGGCCGGAGTTGTCGAGGGTCTGGGTGACGGTGGCGTTGCCGGGGTAGGTGCGCTTGGTCTCGGCGCCGTTGGCGTTGTACTCGATCTTGATGCAGCCCGAGTCCGCGGCGGACCCCGCGCCGGTGGCGCAGGTGCCGCCCGGCTCGATGATCTGCGTGCGCTGGTTCGCGTCGTCGTACACGTAGGTGATCGTGTAGTAGCTGGTGTCCGAGTAGCTCGTGACGTTCCCGGCGGCGTCGTAGGCGAAGTCCATCGTGATCGTGGAACCGCTCACAACGGTGCCGCCGGAGATGAGGTAGTTCTGCTGGCGGCGCTGCTGCCCGAGCTCGTTCCAGTAGAACAGCTGCGCGGGTCCGGTGCTGTCGGTGTCCCGGGACTTCAGACCGTTCACGTACCACTCGGTGGCCAGCGTCACACCGTTGTCGAACGTGGTGAGGACGACGTCGTCACGCACGTTGTACGCGTACGTGGTGGTGTCGCCGTTGCCGTCGGTGACGGTGAGGACCCGGCCGAGCGAGTCGTGGGTGTAGGAGGTGCCGCCCTGCGGCGCGGGGGCGTCGACGAGGATCAGGTTCCCGTCCGCGTCGTAGTCGTAGCTGGTGACGTTGTTGTTGCCGTCCTTCGACGTGCACTGCTGGCCCGCGAAGCCGCCGCAGACGCTGCCGGCGGCGTTCTCGTAGGTGTACGACTGGGTGACCGCGCCGGTCCCGCCGCTCGTCGTGTCGGTGGTGCCGGTGAGGTTGCCGTTCGCGTCGTAGTCGAACTTTTTCCCGTTCCCGGCGGCGTCCTTCGAGCACTTCGGCTGGAACGTCGTCCCCCCTGTGCCGGCACAACCGACGCCCGTCGCGTAGGCGGCGGACGCTGCCGCACCCGTCGGAAGTGAGACGCCGGTGGCGTTTCCGAGGGCGTCGTAGGAGTAGGTCGTCGTATTGCCCGGCGTCGTCCCGGCCGCGAGCGCGTCGGTGGTCGTCGCGATGTCGCTGTTCGCGGTCCAGGTCTGCTCCCGCTTGTAGCCGTTCGCGTCGGTCGCCGACGTGACGCGCCCTTGCGCGTCGATCGCGTAGGTCGAGGCGTGCCCGTTGCCATCCGTCACGGTCGTCGTGCCGGAGGCCCAACCGTAGGTCGTGGTGGTCGAGAAGGTGGCCGAGGAGACCAGGCCGCGCTTGATCGCGGTGATCCGGTGGGAGGAGTCGTACTCGAACACCGTCTTCGTGTGCGTCGAGGATCCCGCGGTGCCGATCGAGCGCAGCTCCGACAGTCGCCCCGTGGAATCGTAGGAGAACTCGTGCCACCGGCCTCCCGGGGACTCGACCTTCGTCAGCTGGCCCGACGTGTTCGCGGTGTAGGTGGTGGTGCGGCCGGCCGAATCGGTGATCGTCGAGATCACCTGCGTCGACCCGGCGGTGGTCCAGGTGACCGCATAGGAGCGGCCGGACGCCTCATAGACGTTCGTGATCTGACCGGTCGACGGGTTGTAGGTGTACGTCGTGCCCTCGCCGTTGCGGTCGCGGTTCGCGGTGATCCACCCGGCGGAGTTGAAGACGAACCGCTCTCCCGTCTGGTTGTAGGTGAGGGTGTGGACCGTCGGGGAGGCGGTCGTCGTGAGCGTCGCCTTGAAGCCGGCCGGAGCGACCCACGCGCCGGAACTGTTCTTCGTGAAAACGGCCGTGAACCCGTTCGCACCCGTGTACGTAGCTTGCGACGACGTCACGGCGAGGCCCACGTCGCGAGCCGACAGCGGAGAGGACCAACCGCCGCCGAAGGAACCGTTCGACGAGGACAGGCCGTTGTAGAACCGGTCGTTCCGCACCGAGAGCGACGGGCCGTTCAGGATCCCGTCGTTCGCCGTCAGCAGCAGGTTCCCATTGCCGAGGTTCACCCGCGCGACCGTGTCAGTCGCCAACTCGGTCTCGTCGAACGAGAAGTGCGGCAGCTCGCCCAGTCCGGGCTTGCCCACGGGAGTGCCCGGAGGAGCCTTCGCCGTCGATCCGCCGGGACGCGGCAGCGCGCGATCGATCGCCGGCTTCTCCCACGGATCGGTCGGAGCGTCGGGATCGGGGATCGCCCCCTCGCCCGCGTCCGCCGGCGCTTCCCACACCTCGTCGAGCGGCGACGAGGGAGGCTCGACGATTTCGTCACCCGTGAGCCCCTGAGCGGGCGACAAGCCGCCCGCGAGGAGCAAGGACACGGAGATCAGAGCGATCGATCCGACGGTAGAGCGACGGCGCATGGCACGAACCCTTCATTGGGTCTAACCCGATAGATGTTCCGTACCCTGCACCCGGATGAAACCCTCCACAAGCAAACTCTCGCTTTCGACCCCCGCACTGGGGGCGTTCAACCCCTTCTTCACGCCGCATCCGCGGTTGTCGCCGCTTCCGTCGAAGTTCGTGTGACCACGAAGTTCGACGATCCGGTCACACCCCGATGCGCTGCCAGGCGGTGCCGCGGGAGCGCAGCCCGAGGGTCGTCGCGCGGGCCGCGATGTAGCCGAGCGCGAAGGCCGCGGTGAGCCACGCGAGGCCAACTGCCCCGGCACCGCCCCACATCGACGCCGCGACGGCGAGCGGGACGAAGACCGCGAGGTTCACGAGCCCCGTCAGTGCCAGATAGCGCGCGTCTCCCGCCCCGATGAGGACCCCGTCGAGCACGAAGACGTAACCGGCCAAGGGGGTTCCGATCGCGACGATGACGAGGCTCGGCGCGATCAGGGCCGCCGTATCCGCCGATCCGGTGAAGAGGAGGCCAGCGACGCCGCTCACGGCGGCGAGCGCTACTCCCAGGATCGCGCCTCCCCCGACACCCCACACGAGACACCGGCGGAGCACGGATCGAACGAAACCGACGTCACCGGCGCCGAGCCCTCGACCGACGAGGGCCTGGGCCGCGATCGCGAGCGCGTCGAGCGCGAACGCGAGCGTCGAGAAAACGGTGAGGACGACGTGGAAGCCGGCGAGCTCCGCCGTGCCGATCCCTGTGGCCACGACGGTCGCGATCACGAGAGCCGCCCGGAGCGCCGCCGTGCGCAGCAGCAGCCACCCGCCGGACAGGGCCGAGCTCCGGATCCCGTCCCGTTGCGGTCGGAGCACCGCGCCGGTGCGGCGAGCGTGCCGCACCACGACCACGACGTAGGCCGCGACCATGCCCCACTGGGCGAGCACGGTGCCCCACGCGGACCCGGCGATTCCCCACCCGGCCCCGTAGATGAGGAGCGCGTTGAGGGCGGCGTTCGCGCCGAAACCCGCGACGGCGACCACGAGCGGGGTCCGCGTGTCCTGGAGGCCGCGTAGCAGACCGGTCGCCGCGAACACGACGAGCATCGCGGGTAGGCCGGCCATCGAGATCGAGAGGTACGTCGTCGCCGCGGCGGCGACGGCGGCATCGGGGCGGAAGAGTGCCACGAGCGACGGCGAGAGCAGCGCCCCGACCGCCGCGAGCACGGCGCCGAGACCGAGCGCGAGCCACATCCCGTCCACGCCCACGGAGACGCCGCCGCGTTCGTCGCCGGCGCCGAGCCGCCGGGCGACCGCGGGCGTCGTCGCGTAGGCGAGGAAGACGAGCAGCCCGATGATCGTCTGCAGGACGACGCTCGCGATCCCGAGCCCGGCGAGCGGCACGACGCCGAGGTGCCCGACGAGCGCCGAGTCGGCGAGCAGGAAGAGGGGCTCGGCGATCAGGGCGCCGAGAGCGGGGATCGCGAGCCGCATGATCTCCCGGTCGACTCCACGCACCGCGCCGCGCCCGCCCGATCGCCTCACCCCTCCACGCTACCGGGCAGGCATAGGCTGGGCGGATGAGCGCATCCGGTATCGAACTCGACGAACTCGACCCGACCGTCCGCCCGCAGGACGACCTCTTCCGCCACGTGAACGGCAAGTGGATCGACCGCACGGAGATCCCGTCGGACAAGGCGCGCTGGGGGTCCTTCCACGTGCTCGCGGAGGAGGCGGAGAAGGCGGTCCGCGAGATCATCGTCGAGTCGCAGGATGCGGACCCGGGCACGGAGGCGCGCAAGATCGGCGACGTGTTCGCAAGCTTCATGGATACCGAGCGCATCGAGTCCGTGCGCCTCGAACCGCTCGCCCCGCTCTTCGAGCAGGTGGACGCCGTGGCCTCGATCGAGGACGTGCTGCCGACGCTCGCGCGCCTCGAGCGGCTGGGCGTCCGCGGTCTGTTCCAGCTCTTCGTCGCCAACGACCCCGGCAACCCCGAGCGCTACCTCGTGTTCGTCGAGCAGGGCGGTCTCGGTCTCCCCGACGAGTCGTACTACCGCGAGGAGAAGTTCGCCGACATCCGCGACGCCTATCGGACCTTCGTCGCGACGATGCTCGGCATCGCCGGCGCGACGGACGCCGAGGGGAGCGCCGGCCGCATCGTCGAACTCGAGACCGCGATCGCGTCCCACCACTGGGACAACGTGCGCAGCCGCGACAGCAACGCGACCTACAACCCGATGTCGTGGGAGGAGGCTCGCACGCTCGCCGCGGGCGCCGACCTCGACGGCTGGCTCCATGCCCTCGGCGCGCCCGGCGGCGCGTTCGCGGAGGTCGTCGTCCGTCAGCCGAGCTTCGTCTCGGGCGTCGCGGGCCTCCTCGGGACCGACTCGGTCGAGACGTGGCGGGACTGGCTGCGCTTCCAGGTGCTGCGGAGCTTCGCGCCGTACCTCCACGACGAGGTCGTGGACACCAACTTCGCCTTCTACGGCACGACCATCACGGGCACGCCCGAGATCCGCGAGCGGTGGAAGCGCGGTGTCTCCTTCGTCGAGGGGGCGCTCGGCGAGGCCGTCGGTCGTGTCTACGTCGAGCGGCACTTCCCCGCCGAGTCCAAGACGCAGATGGACGAGCTCGTCGCGCACCTCGTGGAGGCCTACCGGCAGTCGATCCAGGCGCTCGACTGGATGGGCGAGGAGACCAAGCGTCGCGCTCTCGAGAAGCTCGACAAGTTCACGCCCAAGATCGGGTTCCCCGCGACGTGGCGGGACTACTCCGCCCTCGAGGTCACCGCGGAGGACGTGGTCGCGAACGTGATCGCGACGAGCGCGTTCGAGTTCGACCGGGAGCTCGGGAAGATCGGCAAGCCGCTCGACCGCGACGAGTGGTTCATGACCCCGCAGACGATCAACGCGTACTACAACCCGGGGTTCAACGAGATCGTCTTCCCCGCCGCGATCCTGCAGTACCCGTTCTTCGACCCGACGCGCGACGCCGCCGCGAACTACGGCGCGATCGGCGCGGTCATCGGTCACGAGATCGGGCACGGCTTCGACGACCAGGGCTCGCAGTTCGACGGCGACGGCCGCCTCACCGACTGGTGGACGGCCGAGGACAAGTCGGCGTTCGAGGAGCGCACGAAGGCGCTCATCGCCCAGTACGACGCGCTCGCCCCCGCTCAGGTTCCGGACCACCACGTGAACGGCGCCCTCACCATCGGCGAGAACATCGGCGACCTCGGCGGGCTCTCCATCGCCTGGAAGGCGTACGTGCTGTCGCTCGGCGGCGAGGAACCGCCCGTCGTGGACGGTCTGACCGGCGCCGAGCGCTTCTTCCTGTCGTGGGCTCAGGCCTGGCAGCAGAAGGGGCGTGACGCCGAAGTGATCCGGCTGCTCTCCATCGATCCGCACTCGCCGAACGAGTTCCGCTGCAATCAGATTGTCAGGAACCTGGACGTCTTCTACGGTACTTTTGGGGTGGTCGAGACGGACACCCTCTGGCTCGAACCGAGCGAGCGCGTCACCATCTGGTGAACGCCCGCTCACGCTCTTCTCCTTCTTCTGCGCGATGTCGCGTTCCCCGGGGCGGCGCCCGGGAAGCGACGGTTCCCTCGAGCCGTCGTTCGACGGCCACGGTCCTCATCGGCGACGGTGACGACCCGGTCGCTCGGCGTTCCGTTGCGTGCACGTGTCCGCACTCTGGAGTGATGCTCGTGGTCCCTTCCCCTTCGCAACCGGACGGCCGGGTGCAGCAGCGAGCGCGGCGACGGGCGCGTCACCGAGCCGCCGAGCAGGGGGAGTCGTTCGCGCGCGGCTTCGCCGCGCTGGGGTTCCTCGCCCGCAACGGCGTGCAGGTGTCGGCGCGGGCGATCGACCTGGCGACCGGACGCGAGCTGTTCTCCGTCGACGACTACGTCGTCATGCCGACGGCGTCGATCGGCAAAGTCCTCCTGCTCGTCGAGGTCGCGGCGCGGCTGCGCGAGGCGGACATGTCGGCCCTCGCGCTGCTCGACCGCGAGGTGACGGGGCCGCTGGGCGACTCGGGGACGTGGCAGCACCTGCAGGTGCCGACGCTCCCGATCGCGGACATCGCGGCGCTCATCGGCTCGACGAGCGACAATCTCGCCACCAACGTGCTGCTGCGCTCGGTCGGCCTCGACGCCGTGCACGCCCGGACCGAGCAGCTCGGACTGACGAAGCTCGGCCTCCTCGACCTCGTCCGCGACCACCGCGGACCCGACGACGCCCCGACGCTCTCGGTCGGCTCCATGAAGGAGCTGACCTGGCTGTTCTCGGAGCTCGCCGCCGGTGAGGTCGTCGACGCCGAGACGAGTCGGCGGGTCGTCGCCTGGCTCTCGCTCAACACGGACCTCTCCCTCGTGGCGTCGGCGTTCGGGCTCGACCCGCTCGCGCACCGCGACCCCGACCACGGCATCACCCTGTTCAACAAGACCGGGTCGGACGTCGGCGTGCGGGCCGAGGCCGGAGTGCTCAAGGGGCCGCGGTCCGGCGCGGCCTATGCCGTCGCGGCGTCCTTCTCCGACAACGACCTGCAGACGCGCCTCGCCGTGATCGACGCGATGCGCACCATCGGCGCCGACCTGCTCGAGTACGTGCACTGATGCGCGACTGGACGACGTCGCCGACGCATCGCCGCTGGCTCGAGCGGCACGGGACGGAGCTGCTCACCTTCGGTCGTCTGACCGGTCGGGCCGACGGCGGCGCCGCGTGGCTCGACGACGATGGCCGACCGGACCTCGATGCCCCGACGTACACCTACATCAGCGCCCGGATGCTGCACGTGTACGGAATCGGGTCGCTGCTCGGGGTGCCGGGGTCGGGACCGGTGGCGGCCCGTGCGCTCGCCGGACTGCGAGGGCGGCTGCGGGATGCGGACGCGGGTGGCTGGCATCACGCCGTCGACGCGACCGGCGGGCCCGTCGCTGGCGGCAAGTCCTGCTACGACCACGCCTTCGTGCTGCTCGGGGCGTCGACCGCCGTCGAGGCCGGCCTGCCTGGCGCGCGCGAGCTACTCGCCGAGGCAGAGGCCGTCTTCCTCGAGCGCTTCTGGGACGAGGACGCGGGACTCTGCCGCGACGGCTGGGATGCGGGCTTCCGAAACCCGGATCCCTACCGCGGCCTCAACTCGAACATGCACGCCGTCGAGGCCCTGCTCTCGGTCGCGAGCGCGACGGGCGATCGCGCGGTGCGCGTCTGCTCGTTCGTCGCCCGCGGCGCCGCCGAGCACGAGTGGCGCATCCCCGAGCATTACGACGCCGACTGGCGTCCGATCCTCGACTACAACCGCGATCGGCCGGACGATCAGTTCAAGCCGTACGGCTCCACCGTCGGACACGGGCTCGAATGGTCGCGGCTCTTCCTCCACGCCGAGGCCGCGGGATCGGCGGCGGGAGGGGAGTGGCTGCGCGACGGCGCTGCTGCGCTCTTCGACCGGGCCGTCGCGGACGGCTGGAACGCGGACGGCGGCACCGGTTTCGTCTACACGTGCGACTGGGACGGGACGCCCGTCGTCCGCGACCGGCTGCACTGGGTGCTCGCGGAGGCGATCAACGCGGCGGCCGCGCTGCACCGCCGCACGGGCGACGACCGCTTCGCCGCGGCCTACCGGGAGTGGTGGGACCACGCCGACGAGCGTTTCCTCGACCACGAACGCGGCTCGTGGGTGCACCAGCTGTCCCCGGACAACCTCCCCGACGACTCGGTCTGGGCGGGCAAGCCCGACCTGTACCACGCGTTCCAGACCACTGTCGTCCCACGAGTCCCGCTCTACCCGATGCTGGCGACGGCCGTCGCGTCCGGTCTGATCGAGTAGACGGCATGACGACACGCTGGCTCGTGTGGGACGTCGTCGTGAACGTGGTGCTGATCGCGGTGGGCCTCGTCCTGCTCGTCCTCGCCTGGCCGGAACTAGTCGGCGAGGCGTGGCTCCTCGTCCTCGTCGCCTTCGTGCTCGTCTCATCCGCCGCTCGCCTCGTCTGGAGCATCGGACGCCTCCGGGCGCGGTGACGGAACCACATCCTGTTCTCTGTTCCCGAGCTCTTGCCGCCGGGCGGTCGGCGTGGGAGATTCGGCGCATGCTGATCTATTCGATGAGTCCCTCCATCGACGGCTTCATCTCGGACCGCGACGGGTCCTTCGACTGGGGTGCGCCGAGCGATGAGCTCTTCGCGTTCCACCTCGAGCAGGTGGGGGCGCTCGGCGCCTACTTGCTCGGACGTCGGCTGTACCAGGACATGCGCGTGTGGGAGACGGAACCCTCGATGCGTGAGACGGCGACGGGGAACGCGTTCGCCGATGTGTGGGCCGCCCTGCCGAAGATCGTGTTCAGTCGCACTCTCGACCGCCTGGAGGGCAACGCCCGGCTCGCGACCGGATCGGTCGCCGAGGAGGTCGCCGCGGCCGTCGCGGCGACGGACCGCGAGGTGTCGATCGGCGGGGCGCGGCTGGCCGCACAGGCGATCGAGCTCGATCTCGTCGACGAGCTCCGGATGTTCCGTCACCCGGTGCTCGTCGGCGAGGGTGCTCGGCACCTCCCGCCGGTGACGCGGACGGTCCCGTTCCAACTCGTCGAGACGCGCCCCTTCCCCGCGAGCGTGGTGTTCGAGCGCTACCGCCGCGTGCGCTAGCGGCGCAGCTCCCAGGCGCGAGGAAGCCCCGGTGCCGGTCGTGCGACCGGCACCGGGGTGGCATTCCTCACATCGTGCTCACTCGGTGACGAGCGAGCGACGACCCCGTGCGAGGAGTGCGATGCCGGCGGCGAGCAGGAGGCCCATCAGGCCGAACAGGAGTGCCGAACCGGACGGGCCGGTCGCGGCGAGAGCCTCCGTGTCGTCACCGGCCGCCTGAGCGGACGGGGTGGTGCCGACGAGCGCGATCGTCTCGTCGCTGCCGTCCGTCACGTCCGAACCGTCAGCGGGGTCGCTGGGGTCCACCGGCGTGACCGGGTCGGTCGGGTCGACCGGCGTCGTCGGGTCCGTGGGATCCGTCGGGTCGGTCGGGTCCGTGGGGTCGGTCGGGTCCACGGGATCGGTGGGATCGGTCGGCGAGACACCCGTGGGGTCGGTCGTCTCAGAGTCACCCACGACCGAGATCGCGTTGCCGCCGATGGTGATCGGAAGCGTGACGTCGGGCGTGATCTGGGTGCCGCCGAGGACGCCGTCGTCACCGGAGGTGGTGTCGCCGGAGTCGGTCGAGCCGTCGGTCGTCCCGCCGGTGACGGCCGAGCCGGAGGTGGCGGAGTCGCCGATGACGGAGACGGCGTTGCCGCCGACCGTCACGGGGAGCGCCGCGTCGGGAGCGACCTGGGAGCCGCCGGCGATGCCGTCGTCGCCCGAGGTCGAGGACCCGGTTCCGGAGCCGGTCCCGCCGGATCCCACGGTGGTGTCGGAGCCGGCGGTCGAGGAGTCGCCGATCACGGAGATGGCGTTGCCGCCGGCGGTGACGGGGGCGACCACGTCGGGGACGATCTGGGTGCCGCCCGCGATGCTGTCGTCGCCGGTCGTCGTCGAGCCGTCGGTTCCGGTGGTGGTGTCGTCGCCGGCCATGCCCGCGTCGGAGCCGGTGGAGGCGGAGTCGCCGATGACGGAGACGGCGTTGCCGCCCACGGTGACCGGGAGGTCGGCGTCGGGAGCGATCTGGGTGCCGCCGGCGATGCCGTCGTCACCGGAGGTGGTCGACCCCGAGCCGGAACCGGTGCCGGTCGAGCCGGAGCCGGCCGTCGTGTCGGAGCCGGCGGTCGAGGAGTCGCCGATCACGGAGACGGCGTTGCCGCCGACCGTGACAGGGGCGTCGGCGCCGAGGTCGACCTGGGTGCCGCCAAGGACACCGTCGTCGCCCGACGTCGAGGAGCCGGATCCCGACCCGCCGGTCGTGCCGGCGTTCCCCGTCGTCGCGGACGACTCCGTGGACTCCGCGTCGCCCAGGACCGACACGGCGTTGCCGCCGGCGGTCACCGGAACGTCGACGTTCGGAAGGACCTGGGTCCCGCCGAGGATTCCGTCGTCACCGGAGGTCGTCGAGTCGGAGCCCTCGTCGGAGGATGCCTCGTCGGCGCTCGTCGTGCCGCCGGTCGTCGTCGAGTCGCTCGCGTCCGCGTCGCCGAGGACCGAGATCGCGTCGCCGCCGACCGTGACCGGCACCGACACGTCCGCCGGCACCTGCGTGCCGGACGCGATGCCGTCGTCGCCGCTCGTGGTGGGAGCGTCCGCGGCCGACTCGGGCTCGGGCGCCGGTGCCGGTGCGGGTGCAGGTGCGGGCGCCTCCGCCTCGGACGAGCTCGACTCGGAGTCCCCGGCGACCGAGACCGAGTTGCCGCCGACGGTCACGGGGACCGAGACGGTCACGGGCGCCTGCGTGCCGGAGGCGACGCCGCCGTCCCCACTGGTGCTCGCCGGCTCGCTCGCGGCCGGCGCCTCGGCGGGCGCAGACGCCGAGGAGTCCTCGGAGGACGAGTCCCCGACGAGCGAGACCGAGTTGCCGCCGACGGTCACGGGGACCTCGACGTCGACGATCGCCTGAGTTCCGGACGCTGTCCCGTCCGAACCCGATGTCTCGGCGGCACTCGCCGCCGTCGTACCGGCGAGCCACAGCCCGCCGACCATGAGTGCCCCGTAGAGGCACCGCTTCACGGTGATGTTCACGTTTCCTTCTCCAACAGATCTGATCGTGGTGTGCGCGGATCGCGCGATGGTCCGTGCCGTCGAGGACGGCCGGGACCCGATCAGTCGGGAGAAGGGATCGTGCGGGAGGAGAGCGACGAGGGGATGACCTCGTCAGCGGGCCGCGCGGATGCGGACACCGCCAGGAGTGACGTGCCGGACGACGCGAGCGCGTCGCTCGAGAAGACGCCCGCCGCGGCTGCGGAACCCGAAACCGAGCCGTCGACGGGCGAAGATGTAGGGGTGCCGACCGGCTGCGATGCGCCGCTGGACACGGCGACGGCGGCACCGGCCCCCGTCAGGGAACGGGCCGCGCCGGAGCCGCTCGAGCCCGGGCGAACGCCGGAGCGCTCGGCGGTGGCGTGCAGGAGCCCGCCCCCGACGGCCGCTGCGGCGAGCAGAGCCAACGGGCTCGTGCCACCGAGAACCCCGCTGATCGGAAGTCCGGGCAGCACGGGACGTGCCGGGGTCGTCGGAGTCAGCGGTGCGATGCCGTCGACGACTCCGCCGCCGACTGTGCCCACCACGGCCTCGGTCACGCCGCCCACCGTGGCGACGACGTCGCGCACGCTGCCGAGGATGTCGTCGACGACCAGCTCGTCGACGGCCCCGACCGTGCCATCAGTCGCGTCGGTGAGCGGGGTGGTACCGAGGAGTTCGGAGGCGAGTCCGCCTGCGGCTGGCAGGGAGACGACCAGGTCATCCGCCGTTTCCGTCACCGGTGTCACGACGGAGGAGACCGGAGCGGGAGCCGCTTCGCTCACCGTCTCGACGGCCTCATCGACGGCTTCCACCGCGCCGGAGGCGGTGTTCGTCACGGTCTTCGTGGTCTCGGCCACGACCGGCTCGACGGCCTCGACGACCGGCTTCACCGGTGCGGGAACGGCCGGAGCGGCCTTCTGGACGACCTTCTCGACCGTCTTCGTGACGGCCGTCGTCGTCGGTGCGACGACCTTCTCGACCGTCTTCTCGACCGTCGTGGTGGTCGCCTTCGTCGTCGTCGACACGGTGTCGCCGGCGGTCTCGACGGCGCCGCTCACGACGTCGTCGACGCCGTCGAGCAGCCCGGAGTCGGCGGAGGCGGAATTCGTCGAGAGGACGGCGGAGAGGATGACGAAGCCGATGGCCGCGCCGACGCCGGCGAGCAGGAGGCGCAGCAGGTGGATGGCGCGCGATGTCGTAGCGTCCACAACCACCCTCCCCTCAGGCGCTCTCCTCGCGGCACTCCCCTCGAGAGCCGCCGATGGCCGGAAAATTACGCGCAGCGACGAGCGGCGTCACCCCGTTGCGAACGAGAACAGGCAGCGGTATAGTCCCTGCTCAGATACTGAGGGATCGTCGGATTTCAGTGAGACGGCGTTGACGTCGTCCGCATGGTGAGCACGGTGGCTCCGTCGACGGTCGCGGTGTCGAACCGCGTCGTGATCGAGGCGAAGGCGCTGAGAGCGCCGACGTGGGTGCCGCCGCACGGGATCGATACCCGCCCGTCGGGCAGCTCGCACACCCACTCCCGGCGGTCGGTCAGGAGGCCACCCGAGCGCTCGATGCGCGCACCGGCTGCGCTCGCGACCCACGTCGCGAGGGTGTCGTCCACACGCCGGGCGAGGTCGTCGAGGTCGGCGACGCCCTCAGGATCGAAGCCCTTCCGTCGCAGCGACTTGCCGATCCGGTAGACGTCGATGGAGCCGTCCGGCACGATCGTCGACGACTCGATCGCGAGGGCGTCGAAGTTCGGTGCGCCCGCGGCATCCGGCGTGACCTCCTTCCGCCAGGCTCCAGCGAGCGCCCGGTCG
>CAKTZW010000008.1 GCA_934636065.1 uncultured Labedella sp. | reverse complement strand
CACGATCGGCGTGGTGTCGAGTCGAGTCGCGAGGTCCTCGGCGGTCAGCGACAGCGCACTCAGGATGAGGCCGTCGGTCACGGGGATGCCGACGCCGTCGCTGATGCGTCGCTCCGCCTCGACGTGACCGCCGGTCTGCGTGATGAGGACCGTGACGGACCGGGCCTCGGCCGCGCGCACGAGCGCCGATGCGAGTTCGGCGAAGTAGGGCTGCGCGAGGTCGGGGAGCGCCACCGCGACCATCCCGCTCCGCCCACTCCGGAGGTGCCTCGCGGCGGCGTTCG
Organism: uncultured Labedella sp.; assembly: GCA_934636065.1. Taxonomy (GTDB): domain Bacteria; phylum Actinomycetota; class Actinomycetes; order Actinomycetales; family Microbacteriaceae; genus Labedella. Next base: position 16,673 of record CAKTZW010000008.1, on the reverse strand, counting down.
GGCGGTACCCGAGCTCGACGATGGCGCTGCGGACGCGGGCCTTCAGGTCCTCCCGAACCCATCCGGTGTCGTTCACGACGTTGGAGACGGTCTTCGCCGAGACGCCGACGTAATCGCCGACGTCTTTGAGTGTGACTCGGCCCATGGCGCCTCCTCTCGACCGCGGTGGTCACGACATTTCAACGTTTACCATGCCAGACCGCCTCACTCTTGTCCAACGTTTACCGGAGGTGTATAAAGGGTTCCACGCGGCCCAGTTCAACGTTGAACGGGCGAATCGAAGGAGATGCCATGCGGCTACATCACAGCACCGCCGGTGTTCGCTCCTCCCGTCGCCGGACGGCGACCCTCGCGACCGCCGCGGTCGCCACGGTGACCGTCCTCGCCCTCAGCGGGTGCGCCGGTCAGGGAGCACAGCAGAATACCGAGAACGACCCGGACGCGAAGGTCACCCTGTCCTTCTGGAACGGCTTCACCGGACCGGACGGTCCCGCCCTGCAGCAGGTGGTCGACGACTTCAACGCCTCGCAGGATCGCATCACCGTCGAGACGAACATCATGCCGTGGGACACCCTCTACTCGAAGGTGCTCACAGCCGCGGCGGGCAACGACGGCCCGGACATCGTCGCGATGTCCGCGGGGCGCATCCCGCAGTACGCCGACCAGGGCCTCTTCCAGCCGCTCGACGACTACTACGAGAACGCCGACTTCGACTCCGACGCCCTCGCGCAGTCCGCCGTCGACGCGTCGGTGTTCGACGGGGAGAACTACGGTGTCCCCGTGAACATCGCGACGATGCTCATGTACTACAACAAGGACCTCTTCGAGAAGGCCGGCCTCGACCCCGAGAAGCCTCCGACGACGTGGGACGAGTTCGCCGCGATGGTTCCGAAGCTCACGGTCGACGACAACGGCGACGGCAAGCCGGAGCAGTACGCGATCGCGCTCGCCGACCACGAGACGGTCCCGATGTTCCAGCCCTTCCTCTGGAACGCCGGCGGCGGCCTCGTCTCGGAAGACGGGAAGACGTCGGAGCTCGCGTCCGAGGGTTCGCTCGAGGCGCTCAACTTCTGGGTCGACCTCGTGCGCGAGCAGAAGGCGTCGCCGGTCGGACTCGCGGGTGCCGACGCCGACAAGCTCTTCACCACGGGCAAGGCGGCCATCGAGATCGTGGGGCCGTGGATGACCACGGGCTTCGAGGAGGCCGGGCTCAACTTCGGGCTCGCTCCCGCGTTCGCCGGACCGGCGGACAACGTGACCCTCGCGGACGTCGTCTCGATGTCGGTGCCCGCGAAGGCCGACGAGACGACGAAGCAGGCGGCCTACGAGTTCTTCGCCTACTGGAACTCGGAGGAGGGCCAGAAGACGTGGGCAGAGGGTTCGGGCTTCCCGCCCACCCGCGCCGACGTGTCCTCGCAGGTGACGGACAACCCCTACCCGGCGATCTTCGGCGACGCCTCCGTCATCGACAACTCGCGGACCCTCATGCCCGGCATCGCTGCGGGCACGACGATCAACGACACGATCTTCTACCCGACGCTCCAGAAGGCGCTCAACGGTGAAGGCAGCGTCGACGACCTGTTCAGAGCCGCGTCGGAGCAGGTCCAGGCGGAGCTCGACAAGTAGCGACGGTCGCCGTCGACGGCGGGGAGCGGGGGCACGGCGACGCGCCTCCGCTTCCCGTCACGAAGGAGAAGGATGCATGACCATTCTCGATGAGGCGCCCGCGAGCGCCGGTACCCGCGAGAGACCGAAGCCGCCGGGGAGCCGCCGCGTCCGGCCGTCGACCCGCCGCGCCGTGACGGCGTGGTTGTTCCTCGCGCCGGCGCTCATCGTGCTCGCCGTCTTCATGGTCTACCCCATGATCCAGGCGGCGTACCTGTCGATGACGGACTACAACCTCATCCGCGCGGCCGAGTGGGTGGGCCTCGACAACTACGTCGAGCTGTTCCAGGACGATGCGTTCTGGAACGCATTCTGGAACACCGTGCTCTACGCCGTCGTCGTGACGCCGATCACCGTGGTGCTCGCGCTCGCGCTCGCGATCTTCCTCGACCGGCAGTTCGTCGGCCGGGCCTTCGTCCGGACGGCGATCTTCCTCCCGTTCATCGTCTCGCTCGGCATCATCGCCATCGCGTGGGCGTTCCTCATGGACCCGAACATCGGGCTGCTCACCTACTGGCTGTCGCAGATCGGCGTGGTCTCGTCGCAGGGGATCCTGAGCGACCCGACGTGGGCGATGCCCGCCGTGATGTTCGTGGGCGTGTGGAAGAACGTCGGCTTCTACATGGTCATCTACCTCGCCGGACTCCAGTCGATCCCGCAGGAGCTGCGGGAGGCCGCGCGCCTCGACGGAGCCGACGCGTGGCAGCGGTTCCGCCACGTCACCCTGCCGCTGCTGTCGAACCAGACCATGCTCGTGTCGGTCATGGCGCTCATCGCGACGCTCCAGGCGTTCGACCAGATCTATGTCATGACCCACGGCGGACCGTTCTTCACGACCGAGACCCTCGTGATGCTCATCTATCGCGAGGGCTTCCAGGAGCTCCGCTTCGGGTATGGCGCCGCGATCTCGTGGGTCCTGCTCCTGTTCGTCTTCCTGCTCTCCATGATCCAGTACGGCTTCTTCCAGCGTCGACAGGTGAGGTTCTGATGGCCACGACACTCGAGAACACCCGCGTGCGGATCGCTCCGGACCGGCCGTCGCGCCGCCGCGGTCCCTCCTATCTGCGCACGCAGAGCATCTGGACGTGGGTGACGGCCGTCGCGGGCGTCGTGATCGCCCTCGGTGTCCTGCTCCCGATCATCTGGATGGCCTTCACGGCCTTCAAGCCGGAGTCGGACATCGTGAGCTATCCGCCAACGCTGTGGCCGCGCGAGCTGACGCTCGACCACTTCGTGCAGGTGTGGGACCGCATCCCGTTCGCCCGGCTCTACGTGAACACGATCGTCTTCGCGGGCTCCGTCACCCTTTTCTCGCTGCTGTTCGACTCCATGGCGGCGTATGCGCTCGCGCGGATCGACTTCCGGGGGCGCGGCATCGTCCTCGTGATCATCCTCCTGCTGCTCATGCTGCCGTTCCAGGTGACCCTCATCCCGCTCTACGACCTCCTGAACAGCATGGGGCTCACCAACACGCTCCCCGGCATGATCATCCCGCGCATGACGAACGCCTTCGGCATCTTCTTCCTCCGGCAGTTCTTCCTCTCGCTGCCGAAGGACCTCGAGGAGGCGGCGCGCGTCGACGGGGCGAGCGAGTGGCGCATCTACTGGGGCGTGATCATGCCGCTTGCGCGGCCCGCCCTGCTCACGCTCGGTCTCTTCCACTTCCAGTACAACTGGAACGACCTGCTCTGGCCCCTCATCATGTCGGCCGACGTCGCGTCGGCGACGCTGCCGGCGGGCCTCGCGCTCTTCATGGGCCAGCACGTCGTGGAGTACGGGCTGCTCATGGCCGGCTCGCTCCTCGCGCTCCTGCCCGTCATCGTCTTCTTCCTCCTGATCCAGCGCAGCTTCGTCGCGGGGATCGCCACCACCGGGCTCAAGTGAGCACCGGGACCGATCGAAAGGACGCCGTGTCCACGCAGAATTGGATGACCGACGGCCGCTTGCACCTCGGTGTCGGCATCGAAGACACCTTCGTGCCGCAGGAACGGGTCGGCGGACGGGGGATCGACGAGTACGCCCTCACCCAGCACTACGAGCACTGGCGGGAGGATCTCGACCTCGCGGCCGAGGCGGGCGCCGAGTATCTGCGGTGGGGAATCCCCTGGTACCTCGTCGAACCGCGGCCGGGCGAGTTCGACTGGCGCTGGATCGACCAGGTCGCGGAGCACTCGCGATCGATCGGGCTGCGTGTCGTCGTGGACCTGATGCACTACGGGACCCCGCTGTGGCTCGAGAACCAGTTCCTCAACGCGAGCTACCCGGAGCGCGTGGCCGCGTACGCACGCGCCGTCGCCGAACGCTACGCGGGCACTTGGGACGACTTCACGCCGCTCAACGAGCCGGCGATCAACGCGGAGTACTGCGGGGAGCGGGGCATCTGGCCTCCCTACCTCTCGGGCCAAGACGGCTGGGTGAAGATCATGATGGCGCTCACGCGCGGCATGGTGCGGACGCAGCAGGAGATTCTCACGGTCAACCCGTCCGCCCGCATCGTCTCCGTCGACGCGGGCTTCCGCTGGGAAGGGGAGGGACTCCCGCTGTCACGCGCGATCCTCGATGAGCGCCGCTTCCTGTCGCTCGATCTCACGATGGGGCGCGTCGACGACGTCCACCCGCTGTACGGCTACCTGACCGGACACGGCGTGACGGACGCCGACCTCGCGTGGTTCCGGGAGAACGCCGTCGTGCCCGACGTGATCGGCGTGAACTACTACCCGGGCTTCACGACGGTGCGCTACGACGACGGTAAGACGGTGCCCGTGGAGGCGGGCACCCACGGTCTGCGCGAGCTCCTGACCCTGCACGTCGAGCGGTACGGGATCCCGGTCGCCGTCACCGAGACCTCCCGCGGAGGGAGCGTCGAGTCGCGGGTCGAGTGGCTGGGGGAGTCGATCGCCGAGATCGAGGCGCTTCGAGCGGAGGGGCTGCCCGTCGTCGGGTACACCTGGTTCCCGTTCTTCACCCTCGTCGACTGGCTCTACCGCCACGACCTCAAGACCCCGGACGAGTGGTTCATCCACATGGGTCTCGTGGATCTCGAGCGGGGACCCGATCGGGTGCTCGCGCGGCGCCGGACCGTCGCCTTCGACCGGTACCGGGAGCTGTGCGCGCGCGTGCGGGAGGCCGAACCCGCCGCACACGGCGCGCGCTGATCCGGCGCGCCCGACGGAACGTCAGTCCCACTCCGGCCCGGTGACCCACAGGGCGTCGGCCGTCCCCGCCTCGAGGTGACGGAGATAGGCGTCGATCTTGCCCGTGATCACGGTCTGGGCGTCCTGCAGCTCCGCGATCTGATCCCGCACCCGGCGCTCGTGGGTGCGGAGCAGCTCGAGTCGCTCGAGCTCGTTCCCGGGGCCCTCCACGACGAGTCGGGCGTAGGCCCGGATGTCGGGGAGGGGCATCCCGGATGAGCTCAGCTTCGTGCAGACGCGGAGCCACTCGACCTCGAGCGCGGTGAAGACGCGTCGTCCGGCGCTGTCGCGGCGGACCGAGGAGAGCAGGAGACCCTCCTACTCCTAGAAGCGCAGCGTGTGCGTCGTGAGTCCCGTCAGTGCGCTCACGTCGCCGATCGACCGCGCACCGGGACGTCGCCTACTCGGTGGCGGCCGACTGACGCCGACGGCGTCGCAGCGGGGCGCGGGGCGCGGGGCGCCGGGCCCCGCCCCGGCGCGAGCGCGGCCCGGTCAGCCGACGCGGTGCCCGCTGACGCGAGTGGCGGGGAGTCTCCCGGCGCGCGAGTGACCCGCGAGCTCGTCGCCCGTCACCACCACCTCGAAATCGAGGTTGAGGCGCAGGGGCTTCGTGATGCTCTGCTTCCACGTGACGCGCTCACCGGACTCCTCCGGTGCCGCGACGACCGACTCGAGGGGCACGCTCTCCGCCCCGCTCGTCGCGGAGCCGGTCAGACCGTCGGCCGTCTCCGCGAAGGTGTAGCGCGCGGCGATCGTGCCGATCGGCGTCTTCATCGACAGGTCCCAGGTGCCGGGGATGGTGCTCATCGTGCGTCGTTCCTTCGATCGTCGGTCGTGTGTTCGGTGGGTGATGGGGCGGTGATCAATAGGGCACCGGCGTCCGGCCGCCCGCGCGCCAGACGATGCCGCGACGCTCGAACGCGAACATGGCCTCCACCGAGCGGGCGATCTCCGAGCCGAACTCGCGGTCGAGGACATGGAGCGCGACGTCGAGTCCCGACGTGACACCGCCGCCGGAGATGAGGTCGCCGTCGTCGACCACGCGGGCGTCCCGGGTCAGGACCCCGGTGGCGTCGAGCACGTCCATGCCGAGGTGGTGCGTGGCCGCGTGGCGCCCCTCCAAGAGGCCGGCCATCGCGAGGGCGAGCGACCCGCCGCAGACGGCGACGACCGTGACGTCCGGGTTCGCCATGGCGCGCTCGATGAGGGCCATGGCCGGGTCCCCGGCGAAACGGGCGAGGAGCACCGGGATGGTCTCGACGCCGTCGTCCGGGTCGCCGACGGTCGGCCCGACGGCGCCCGGCACGACGACGAAGCCCGGGCGATCCGGGTCGAGCGTCGAGGTCGCCGTGAGGGTCAGACCACGGCTCCCCGATACGACGGGACCGGGCCCCGACGCGGACACGAGCTCGACGTCGAGAGCACCCGGCATGACGTCGGCGCCCGCGACGAAGACCTCGAACGGGGCGATGACATCGAGGGGATCGAAGCCCTCGAAGAGCACGATCTGGGCGACCAGGGGCATGACGATCCTCTTTCCGCGGCGAGTCGGGTGGCGTGCCGCGGTCCCAGCCTCGCGTCCAACCGTGGCAGGCGCGAGTGACCTGATGGCCAAGGACCGACTGGATCTGGCCACTCACGCCACGTGGGCCGCCCTCCCCGCCGACTGGCGTAGGGTTCGACCGTGCACACCGTCGCCGTCCTCGCTCTTCCCGATGTGATCGCGTTCGATCTGGCCACGCCGATCGAGATCTTCGGTCACGCACGGCTGCCCGACGGCCGGCCGGCGTACCGCGTCGTCGTCTGCGGATCGGAGCCCACCGTCGACGCCGGCCCCATCCGGATCTCGACCGACGAGGGCCTCGACGCACTCTCCCGGGCGGACTCCATCGTCGTCCCCGGGCGCAACCGGGCGGACCGACCTGTCCCCGACGATGTCGTCGACGCGCTCCGCCGCGCGCGCGATGCGGGCAGTCGCATCGCCTCCATCTGCGTCGGCGCGTTCGTGCTGGCGGAGGCCGGGCTGCTCGACGGGATGACCGCGACGACCCACTGGCGCGCGTCGGCCCTGCTCGCGAGCCGGTACCCGTCCGTCACGGTGGATCCCGACGCGCTCTACGTCGACAACGGGGGCATCGCCACCTCGGCCGGCGCCGCCGCCGGGATCGACCTCTGCCTCCACCTCGTCCGCACCGACCTGGGAGCCGCCGTCGCCGCCGACGTCTCACGACTGACCGTCGCTCCGCTTCACCGCGCGGGCGGACAGGCCCAGTTCATCGTCCGGAACCCCGCGACGGCCACGACGGCCTCTCTCGAGGACGTGTTGATCTGGATCGAGGCGAACGCGCATCGACCGTTGAGCCTCGCCGACCTCGCCGCCGCTGCGCACCTGAGCGTCCGGACGTTGACGCGCCGCTTCACGTCCGAGACCGGGCAGAGCCCGATGGAGTGGGTGATGGGGGTGCGGGTCCGGCACGCGCAGGAGCTCCTCGAGACGACGGATCGGGGAGTCGACCAGATCGCGCGCAGCGTCGGCTTCTCGAGTCCGAGCTCGTTCCGTTCGCACTTCCGGGAGGCCGTCGGGGTGACACCGTCGGAGTACCGCGCGACCTTCACGGGGCACGCGTCAGCTCGGTGACGGTCGCCGCGGTCGGGACCGCGGCCGATGCCGGGACCGCGGACGTCCGACGGTCCCACGCCCGTCGGATTCCTGAGAGAATTCCGACACCCCCGGTCGGACGTGACGCACCCTCGAGCGCCCGGCGGCTCGATGTCGGCTTCTCCCGAGAAGGCACAGGACACCATGACGAATCTCACCCTCATCCAGCGGTCACCCGACCCGGGTCACGACCACGCGGCCGAGCGCCGCCCGTCCATCGCCGAGCGCATCCGTCAGCTGGGACAGAACCGCATCGGCGCGATCCTCCTCCTGATCGCGACAGTCGTCGCGATCACGTGGGCCAACGTGTCGTACGGCACGTACCACGGGTTCTGGGACATGCACCTGACCCTCGGCGTCGGAGACCTGCAGCTCGACTTCACGATCCACGCCCTCGTGAACGACGCGCTCATGGCGATCTTCTTCTTCACGGTGGGGCTCGAGGTGCGGCGCGAGTTCGCGATCGGGGAGCTCACCACGTGGTCGCGCGCGATGACGCCGGTCGTCGCGGCCGTCCTCGGACTCGCGATCCCCGCTCTGCTGTTCGTGCTCATCACGGCCGGCTCCGGGCAGGAGCACGCGTGGGGTGTCGTGATCTCCACCGACACCGCGTTCCTCGTCGGCGCCCTCGCGCTCATCGGTCCGCGGGCCCCCGGCCGGCTCCGCGTCTTCCTCCTCGCCCTCGCGGTCGTCGACGACATCGGGGCGCTCAGCATCATCGCGCTCGTCTACACCGAGAACTTCACGCCGTTGCCCCTCGTGGTCGCGGCCGTCGGCCTCGCGGGCATCTACCTCACGCGGTACCTGCGCGGCGGACGCGGACCCGTGTACGGCACGCTCGCGATCATCGTGTGGCTGGCGTTCCTCGCCTCCGGCGTGCACCCGACCCTCGCGGGCGTCGCGATCGCCCTGCTCGTGCCCGTGTACCGGCCGGATCGCCGCGACGTCGAGCACGCGCTCGAGCTCGCGCGCACCTTCCGTCAGTCGCCCAACACGGAGTACGCGCGGGCCGCCGCCAACAGTCTCCGCGAGTCGATCTCCATCAACGAGCGACTGCAGTCCGCGTACGCGCCGTATGTCGCGTACGTCGTGCTGCCGTTGTTCGCGCTCGCGAACGCCGGCGTGCAGGTGAACGCGGAGATCCTCGCCGCCGCGGCGGCGTCGCCCGTTACGTGGGGCATCGTCGTGGGCCTTGTCGCGGGCAAGCTCATCGGCGTCTTCGGCTCCGCCGCCGTCATGCGGCTCCTGGGCCTCGGCGAGTTCGGGCCGGGACTGACCCTCGACCGCCTGCTCGGCGGCGCGGCCCTCTGCGGCGTCGGGTTCACGATCTCCCTGTTCATCGTCGATCTCGCCATCGACGACGAGGCGGTGCAGAACGAGGCGCGCGTCGGGGTGCTCGCGGCCTCGGTGCTCGCGTTCGTCCTCGCGACGATCATCTTCCGCGTCTCCGACGCGTTCCGTCCGGACGACGAGGCGGGACTGACGCTGCAGCGTCCCGTGGACCCGGCCCGCGACCACATCTTCGGACCCGTCGACGCTCCGCTCACGCTCGTCGAGTACGGCGACTTCCAGTGCGGCTTCTGCCTCAAGGCGACCGGGTCGGTCGAGGAGGTGCGCCGCGAACTCGATGGCCGGTTCCGGTACGTGTGGCGGCACGCTCCGCTGACCCGGTTCCACCCCAATGCGCTCGCGGCGGCGGAGGCGTCCGAGGCGGCGGCGCGGCAGGGGAAGTTCTTCGAGTTCGAGCGGAGCCTCTTCGCCGACCAGGAGAACCAGCTGCCGACGCACATCGTCCGTCGCGCCCACGAGCTCGGCCTCGATGTGGAGCGGTTCGAGCGCGACCTCAACTCGCCGGCCGTCACCGCGCGAGTGCGGGACGACATGCTCGACGCGGAGGCGATGGACATCACGGCGGTGCCGACGTTCTTCGTGAACGGGCGACGCCACGTCGGACCGTACGACGCCCAGTCCCTCATCCGTGCGCTGTACGAGACGGCGGAGGGGGAGGTCCCCCCGGCGCCGGTCGGGGCCGACCGCGACGACGCGCACTGAGTCGTCGGCGAGCCTCCGGGCCGAGAGGCGCGCGGTGCTCCTGAGTGCCGATGTTAAGCTGAAGCGCGCGAACGCCCGGTCCATCGGGCGTTTTTCTGTGCTCACCGCGAGAGGGGTGCCCGATGAGCCTGGTCCGGCTGAACGACGTCGAGGTCCGCTTCGAGAACCGTCCCGTCCTCCGCGAGGCGTTCTTCCGTCTCGACGAGAAGGACCGGGTCGGCCTCATCGGACGCAACGGCTCGGGCAAGACGACGCTCCTGAAGCTCGTGCTCGACCAGGTGCGACCGTCCGCCGGCACCGTCACGGTCGAGAACGGCATCCGCATCGGCTACTTCAGCCAGTTCTCCGAACTCGACGGCGAGGCCACGATCGTCGAGGTGCTCGACGCCCTCTTCGGGGAGGTCCATGGGGTCGAGGCGGAGCTCGCGTCGATCGACGCCGCGATCGCGGCGGGACCCTCGGCGGGCGAACTCGACCGCCTCATCGACCGGCAGGCCGAGCTCTTCGGCGAGATGGAGCGGCTCGGCGGCTGGGACTACACGCGGAAGATCGACCAGGCGCTCTCGACCCTCGGCTTCGCGGAGGAACACCGGACGGTGCCCATCGACCGGCTGTCGGGCGGCTGGCGCAACCGGGCGGCGCTCGCGAAGATCCTGCTCGAGGATCCGGACGTCCTGCTCCTCGACGAGCCGACGAACTTCCTCGACGTCGCCGGGGTCGAGTGGCTGGAGTCCTGGTTCCGCGACTTCCACGGCGCCGCCATCATCGTGTCGCACGACCGTCGGTTCCTCGACGCCGTGGTGACCCGCATCGTCGAGGTCGAGAACTTCCACCTCCACGAGTACCCCGGGAACTTCGACCAGTACGTGGTGCAGAAGCAGTTCCGGCTGAAGACGCTCGAGTCGCAGTTCGTGCACGAGAACGAACTCCTCGCTTTCGAGGCCGAGGGCATCGCGGATCGTCGGGAGGCGGCGAAGAACGGCGGGAAGGGACTCGGGAAGCAGCTCGCGGGGATCAAGAAGGCTCGAGCGCCGCGACCCGTCGACGAGATCATCACCACGATCTACGGCGGACTGCACATCAAGGACGTGCTGTGCCGCGTCGCGGGCCTCGGGAAGGGCTACGGCGACCGCACGCTGTTCTCGGGCCTCGACCTCGAGGTCCGCCGCGGCGAGCGCATCGTCGTGGTCGGGGCGAACGGCAGCGGCAAGAGCACGCTCCTCCGGGTGCTGACGGGGGAGGAGCGCCCCGACGCGGGCTCGGTCGCGTGGGCCGCCGGCGCCAAGGTCGTCTCGTACAACGCGATGCTCGCGAAGCTCGACCTCGACGACACGGTGACGCACGCCGTGAACGCGATGCCGGACAGCCTCGCCCTCACCGCGACGCGCAAGTCCGTCGCCCGATTCCTCGCGATGTTCCAGTTCTCGGAGGCGGACCTGCAGAAGCGGATCCGCGACCTCTCCGGAGGGCAGCGCGCCCGCGTCGCGATGGCGCAGTGCCTGCTCTCGGGGGCGTCGGTGCTCGTGCTCGACGAGCCGACCAACCACCTCGACCTGCCGAGCACGCAGGTCATGGAGCGCGCGCTCGTGCACTTCCCCGGCGCCGTCATCGTCGTGAGCCACGACCGTTTCTTCACCGAGAAGGTCGCGAACCGCCGCATCAGCTTCGCGGCACCCGGTGACGCCGTCGGAACGCTCGAGGTCTCGTCCGCCTGACCCGCGGGCCAGAGCCCGCTGACGCAGTCGGGACCCGTCAGCCTCGGTCGGCGCCCCCGAGGATCCGGCGCACCTCGTCGTCGCTCGTCTGGGAGAAGTCCTCGTAGGCCTCGCCGACCGACCACAGATCGCTGGGCTGCCACACGCAGACGACCTCGTCGACGAGCGGGCGGATCCGGTCGCTCGTCCCGCCGAGGGCGACCGGGATCGCGACGGTCACCCGAGCGGGCCGTCGCGTCCGTGCCGCCGCGATCGCCGCCCGCATGCTCGCTCCCGTCGCCATGCCGTCGTCGACGAGCACGATGTCGCGTCCGGCGATGTCGGCGATGCCCCGGGCACCGCGGTACCGTCCCTGGCGTCGGCGGAGCTCCCGCTCCGCGACGGCCGCCGCGTCGGCGATCATGCGATCGGCGGGACCGAGCTCGTACAGCCGCGTCGTGATCTCGGGGTTCTCGACGGTCTCGAGGGCCCCGGCGACGGAGGCGATCGCGCCCATGGCGATCTCCGGACGCCCGGGGAAGCCGAGCTTCTTGACGACGAGGACGTCGAGTTCCGCCCCGAGCCCGCGGGCGACCTCGTCGGCCACGGGGACACCGCCCCGCGGAAGGCCGAGCACGAGCACGTCGTCGGCGCGCGGCAGCCCCGCGAGCAGCTCCGCGACGGCGCGCCCGGCGTCCCGCCGATCCGTGAACCGGCGGGCGCTGCCACGCCGCGCGCTCTGCATCACCGCTCGCCCCTCCACGGCGACCTCGCCGTGCCCGTGCCGTCCAGGATAGGCACCGGGTCCCCCGGCGAGAAGGGCTTGATCCGTCGCCCCGCGAGTGGTTCGGCGGCGATGGCGCAGCACCCTCGCCGCCGCCGGCGTCGAGCCGTACCTCCACCGGATTTCCGGGCGTAACATCGCCCGTGTGAATCGACCTGAGCCCACCACCGTCGGCGCGCTGCGCGCCTCGGGACACACGCAGACGTCCGTGCGCGCCGAGATCCGGAACAACCTGCTCGCGGCTCTCCGCGAGGGCCGCGACCCCTGGCCGGGGCTGCACGGCTTCGAGACGACAGTGATCCCGCAGCTCGAGCGCGCCCTCATCGCCGGGCACGACATCGTCCTCCTCGGCGAGCGGGGGCAGGGCAAGACCCGACTGCTCCGCACCCTGTCCGGCCTGCTCGACGAATGGTCCCCGGTCATCGAGGGCTCGGAGCTCGGGGAGCACCCGTTCGAGCCCATCACGAGCGAGAGCATCCGCCGCGCCGAGGAGCTCGGCGACGAGCTGCCCGTGGTCTGGAAGAGCCGGGACGAGCGCTACGTCGAGAAGCTCGCGACGCCCGACACCTCCGTCGCCGACCTCATCGGCGACGTCGACCCGATGAAGGTCGCGGAGGGCCGCAGTCTCGGCGACCCCGAGACGATCCATTTCGGTCTCATCCCGCGCAGCCACCGGGGCATCGTCGCGATCAACGAGCTGCCCGACCTCGCCGAACGCATCCAGGTCGCGATGCTCAACGTCATGGAGGAGCGCGACATCCAGATCCGCGGCTACGTGCTGCGCCTGCCCCTCGACGTCCTCGTCGTCGCGAGCGCGAACCCTGAGGACTACACGAACCGCGGTCGGATCATCACGCCCCTCAAGGACCGCTTCGGCGCCGAGATCCGCACCCACTACCCGACGGAGCTCGCCGACGAGGTCGCCGTCATCCGTCAGGAGGCGGAGCTCGGGGCCGACGTGCCGGACCACCTCGTCGAGATCCTCGCGCGCTTCACCCGCAACCTCCGCGAGTCGAGCGCCGTGGATCAGCGCAGCGGGGTGAGCGCCCGGTTCGCGATCGCCGGCGCGGAGACGATCGCGGCGGCGGCGGTGCACCGCGCCGCTCGTCAGGGCGAGCAGGAGGCCGTGGCACGCCCCGTCGACCTCGAGACCGCCGTCGACGTCCTCGGCGGCAAGATCGAGTTCGAGTCGGGGGAGGAGGGCCGCGAGGATGAGATCCTCGACCACCTCCTCCGCACCGCGACGGCCGAGACGGTCAGGGCGCACTTCCGCGGCATCGACTTCGCGGTGCTCGTCGATGCGATCGAGAACGGCGCCCTCATCACGACCGGGGAACAGGTCACGGCGCGCGACGTGCTCGCGGGGCTGCCCGCGCTCGGCGAGTCGGAGCTGTACGACGAGATCTGCGACCGCGTCGGGGCCCGGAGCGACGGCCAGCGGGCCGGAGCGATCGAGCTCGCTCTCGAGGGCCTCTACCTCGCGCGGCGGGTCAGCAAGGAATCCGGCGGCGGCGAGACGATCTATGGCTAGGGCGAACCGTCGCCTGACGCGGGCCGCGCGCTACGGCAAGTACGTCGACGGCCCCGACCCGCTCGCGCCCCCCGTCGACCTCGGCGAGGCGCTCGACGCGATCGGCGCGGACGTCATGGGCGGATCGTCGCCCGAGCAGGCGCTGCGCGAGTTCCTCCGCCGCGGACCGCGCGACGGCTTCGGACTGGACGACCTCGCCCAGCGGGTCGCGGAGCGGCGCCGGGAGCTGACCCGGACCCACAATCTCGACGGCACCCTGCAGGAGGTCCGCGAGCTGCTCGACCGGGCGGTGCTCGCGGAGCGCAAGCAACTCGCGCGCGACGCGCTCATGGACGAGGGCGATCGGGCGCTCGCCGAGATGCAGCTCGACAACCTGCCGGCCTCAACGGCCGCGGCCGTGAGCGAGCTCGGCGAGTACGCCTGGCAGAGCGCGGAGGCTCGAGCCGACTACGAGAAGATCAAGGACCTCCTGGGCCGGGAGATGCTTGACCAGCGCTTCGCGGGCATGAAGAACGCGCTCGAGAACGCGACGGACGCGGACCGGCAGGCCATCACCGAGATGCTCGCCGACCTCAACGACCTGCTCGACGCGCACGCGCGCGGAGCGGCCGACCAGGCGGACTTCGACGCGTTCATGGCGAAGCACGGCGAGCACTTCCCCGAGAACCCGCAGACGATCGACGAGCTGCTCGACGCCCTCGCGGCCCGCTCCGCGGCGGCGCAGCGGATGCGCAACTCGATGACGCGGGAGCAGCGCGACGAGCTCGACGCCCTCGCGCAGCAGGCCTTCGGCTCTCCCGACCTCCTGTCCCAGCTCGGCCGACTCGACGACTCCCTGCGCTCGTTGCGGCCGGGAGAGGACTGGAGCGGCGGGGAGCGGATGGACGGCGAGCAGGGGCTCGGCCTCGGCGACGGCACCGGCGTCTTCCAGGACCTCGCGGACCTCGACGAGCTATGGGATCAGCTCTCGCAGTCCTACAACGGCTCGCAGCTCGACGACCTCGACCTCGACACGCTCGCCCGGCAACTCGGTGACGACGCCGTCGTCGATGCGCGCGCCCTGCAGCAGCTCGAGAAGGCGCTGCAGCGCTCCGGAGCGGTGAAGCGCGGCTCGGACGGCGCGCTGAAGCTCACGCCGAAGGCGATGCGGCACCTGGGGAAGCAGCTCCTGCGCGACATCGCCGACCGCATGTCCGGCCGTCGCGGCACCCGGGACCTCCGCGGCGCGGGCGCGGCGGGGGAGCTCTCGGGAGCGACGCGCGCGTGGGAGTTCGGCGACACCGAGCCGTGGGACGTCACGCGCACGATCACGAACGCCGTCACGCGGACGGCGGGCGAGCGGGCGTCGACGGCCCGCGGTGTGCGGATCGGGATCGAGGACGTCGAGGTGCAGGAGACCGAGGAACGCACGCAGGCCTGTGTCGCGCTCCTCGTCGACACGTCGTTCTCGATGGCGATGGACGGGCGCTGGGTGCCGATGAAGCGGACCGCGCTCGCCCTGCACACGCTCATCTCGAGCCGTTTCCGGGGGGACGAGCTGCAGCTCATCGCGTTCAGCCGCGCGGCCGCGGTCATGGACATCGAGACGCTCGTCGGGCTCGACGCCATGTGGGACAAGGGCACGAACCTCCACCACGCGCTCCTGCTCGCCAACCGGCATTTCCGCAAGCATCCGAACGCCCAGCCCGTGCTGCTGATCGTGACGGACGGGGAACCGACGTCGCACCTCGAGCCGGACGGGGAGGTCTACTTCAACTACCCGCCGGACCCCGTGACGATCGCCCACGCCGTGCGGGAGCTCGAGAACTCGCAGCGGCTCGGCGCGCACACGACCTTCTTCCGCCTCGGGGAGGACCCGGGTCTCGCGCGCTTCATCGACGCGATGGCGCATCGCGTCGGAGGCAACGTCGTCGCGCCCGAGGCGGACGACCTCGGCGCCGCCGTCGTGGACTCGTACCTCGGCTCCCGGCGCGACGAGGGCGGTCCGTTCTCGCGCTGGGGCTGACGCGGAGAGCGCCGGGACGTCACGACTCGGCGATCTCGAGCGCCGTCGTCCGACGACGAGTGCGCTAGAACAGCGGGTAGGGGACGGCCGGCATGCGGCCGGACGGCCTGGGGAAGACGGCATCGGCGCGCAGGCGCTCGATGCGCGCGGCGAGCGCATCGGTGTCGGCGATCGTCAGGAGAGCGGAGAGATCGTCGCCGAGTGCGCCGTAGAGATCCTCGAGCACGCGGTCGAGGCCCGCGAGTTCGTCCGGCGTCAGGGGTTCCCCGACCCATCCCCAGAGGACGGTCCGGAGCTTGTGCTCCTCGTGAAAGGTGAGGCCGTGGTCGACGCCGAAACGGTGGCCGTCCGCCATGGCGAGGATGTGGGCGCCCTTGCGATCCGCATTGTTGACGACGACGTCGAAGACGGCCATGCGGCGCAGGCTCTCGGAGTCCTCGTGGACGAGAGCGACCAACCGGTCGTCCTCGTCCTGACCGTCGAGGACGAATCGCCAGCCCTCCTCCGCCACCTCCTCCGCCGGAACCAGGTCGACCGCGTCCTGCTCGGGGTCGGCCTCCTGCCAGAGCTGCACCATGCCGCGACCGAGCGGCCCGCCGCGCAGCCACGTGCGCGGCACGACGTTCCACCCGAACGACTGCGAGACTCTGTACGCCGCCACCTCCCGCATCGCGAGGGTCTCGTCCGGGAAGTCCCACAGCGGTCGCTCGCCCGCGATGGGCTTGTAGACGACGGGCGTCTCGCCGAGGCGCGCGAGGAAGGTCGCGTTCGATGCCGTCGCGATGCGGCCCGTGAGCTCGAGCTCACCCTCGTCGAGGACCGCGTCCGGCTCGATCACAGGAGGCCGGAGAGCTCGCAGGTGTGGCCGTCCGGATCCATCGGCTGGGCGCAGAACGGGCAGATGGGGCGCCCGGCGCCGACGATCTCGCGGGTGCGCTTCGCGAAGGCGCGCGCCGTCCCGACGGGCATCTTGAGCAGGAGGACCTCGTCGGGCTCGCCGGCGAGAGGGTCGTCCGACTCCTCGGCCTCGTCCTCGTCGACGAACGAGTAGGCCTGAAGCGTGATCTGCGACGTCGCGGGGTCCCAGCC
>CAKTZW010000007.1 GCA_934636065.1 uncultured Labedella sp. | reverse complement strand
GGTACCACCCCTCCTCACCGACGGCTCGGGCGGGCACGGCATCGAGGTCGACGGGGCCGGACGGGACGAGCGGCATCCCGCGGGCCGCCCAGGCCGGGTCGACGGCGACGCCCGGCCCGGTGAGGTCGATGCGGAAGAGCCGCCGCTCGCCGCTCGGGACGTGTGCGGTGACCAGCGCCCGATCGAGCCGTCCGGCGAGGGAGCACCACGGCTTGCGGCCGTCGAGGCGCCACTCCTCCCCGTGCGGGACCGCCGTCAGCGTCGCTCCCGGTGCCTCCGCCGCGAAGACGCCCCACGTCGTGGCCGGGTCCGGCGACTCTCCGGCCTGGGCGAGGATGCCGAGCGCGTCGAGGTGCGGTTCGACGACGCGCGCGACGGTCACGTCCCCGGCGGCGATCGCCCCGAGCGATGCGAGATACCCACCGGCACGTCTCGTGGTGAGGAGGCCGGCGCGGTCGACGGCTCCGCGGGCGACGTCGAGTGCCGCCTCCACGGATCCGTGTGCGTCCTCCGCCGCTCGACGGAGGACGTCGAGCTCTCCCTGCGGAGGCGTTCCGTCTGGCCAGGCCGTCGAGGTCAGCAGTGTCACCGTGTTCCGTTCTCGTGAGTTGGCTCGACGCTACGAATTCGCCGACCACGGGGACGACCCTTGACGCGGTCCCGCGATCGCGACAGGGCCGCCGTGGGGTGTACCGCGCGGACGCGGATCCCGCCCGCGGTACGGTGATCCGAGGCGGGCGCGTCTCCCGGCTGGTCGATCGTCGGAGGTGGCATGCGCACGGGCATCGTCGGCCTCGCCCTCCTGCTGCTCGGTGGTGTCCTCGCGCTCGTCACAGGAACGCCTGCGGACGAACTCACCGCGCTCGCCGAGCGGATCTGGCCCGTCCTGCTGTTCGTCGTGTCCATCACGGTGGTCGCCGAGCTCGCGGCCGAGGCCGGGGTCTTCCGGGTGGTCGCCGAGCGGCTCGCGCGGATCGGCCGCGGGCGGACGACCGTGCTCTGGCTGCTCGTGGTGGCCTTCGCCGTCGTGAGCACGGCCTTCCTGTCGCTCGATACCACGGCGGTGCTGCTGACCCCGGTGGTCGTGCTGCTCGCCCGTCACATCGGGGTGAACCCCATCCCGTTCGCGCTGACGACGGTGTGGCTGGCCAACACCGGGTCGCTGTTCCTCCCCGTCTCCAACCTCACCAATCTGCTCGCGGAGCACTCGCTCGACGGGGTCGGGCCGCTCGGCTTCGCCGCGCTCACGATCGTGCCGGCGCTCGTCGCCGTCGCCGTGCCGGTCGGGGTGCTCGCGCTCGTGTACCGCCGCGACCTGGCCGGGGTATACGAGGTCGCCGATGAGGAGCCGATCCAGGACCCGGTCCTGTTCCGGTGGTCCGCCGCCGTGCTCGTGCTCCTGGTTCCGGCGCTCGTATCCGGGATCGAGGTGTGGATCCCCGCCGTGATCGCCGCCGTCGTGCTCGTGGCTGTCTTCGCCGTCCGGCGGCGGGAGTCCCTCGGCCTCGGGCTGCTGCCGTGGCAGATCGTGGTGTTCGCCGCCGGGCTCTTCCTCACCGTCGACGCGGCGCAGGGATTCGGGCTCACGCAGCTCGTGTCGGCGCTCGCCGGCACGGGCGGGGGAACGGGCGACCTGCTGCGCGTCGCGGGGGTGGGGGCGGTCGGCGCCAACGCGCTCGACAACCTGCCCGCCTACCTCGCGCTCGAGCCCGTCGCGGAGAGCCCGGAGCGCCTCGTCGCCGTGCTCATCGGGGTCAACGCCGGTCCGCTCGTGACGCCGTGGGCATCGCTCGCGACCCTGCTCTGGCACGGCCGCCTGACCTCGCTCGGCGTCGAGATCTCGTGGCTGCGGTTCGCCGGACTCGGCCTCGTGGTCGCCCCGCTGACGGTCGTCGCCGCGACGCTCGCCTTCGCGCTCACCCGCTGATCCCGGGGCTACCACGCCGGAGCCGCCGTGTACATAGCTAGATCGTCTAGTGACCACCGGTCATGCTGGGGTCACGGCATTCGATCCGGTGCCGCGCCCGCTCCGAGGGAAGGCGCCTCATGACTCTCCTGCAGCGACGGCCGCCCCGCTCGTCCGAGCCGGACGCGACCGGCGACGTCCCGTCGCCCGTCATCGCGCTCATGGGGACCCTCGCCCTGACCCTCGCCACGGTGTGCGCGGCCCTCATGGTCACGCCCTCCACCACGGTGCCGATGGGGCCGTCTCCGGACGGATCGCACAGCGTCATGCGCACCTTCGGGGACTGACCTCCGCTACCAGCGCACGTGCGCGACCGTCACCCGGACGCGACGAGCGGGGAGCGTGAGACGTTCCCGTCGGGAGTAGGCGAGCTCGACCCCGGCCAGCCGAGCGACCTCGACGACGACCTCCGGGAGCGAGAGCCGGTCCGTCTCGATCGTCCCGCCGGACCGCACCGCCCGCAGCGACGCGTCCACGGCGTCGTAATGCTGCAGAGGCCAACCCTCGGGGTCCTGGAACCGCGCGCGCACCCGCCGTCGGATGGAGTCCCGTGACGCGAGCAGGATCGCCTCGCGGGTCTCGACGCCGGCGCGGTGGAGTGCGTCGAACACGGCGGTTCGCCGTTCGGGATCGGACAGGGTCATCGGCACGATCACGAGGCCCGGATGCCGGCTGTCGAGGTCGATGAGGATCTCCGCGACGGTGGCGGCCCACCACGGTGTCTCCTGGAAGTCGGTCCGGAGGGCCGGCGGATACATCCGCTGGATGCCCATGCCGAGCAGCTCGGGATCGGAGACGACGCTGCCCGCGATCTTGCGGCGGAGTTCGTGAGCGACGTGGGTCTTGCCCACGCCGAAGGTCCCGTTGATCCAGAGCAGCACGGATCCGAGGATACGGCTGCTGCCTCGGATCGGGGCGCTCGACGGCTCGAACTAGGCTGGACGGCATGCCTCCCGAGAAGCGGTTCACGCCGGCGCCGGACGTGGCGCACGATCGCACCGACGTGGTCGCGGTCCTCACCGCGATCACGGGTGCGCTCGCCGTCGCCGGTTTCTTCGCGCCCTGGTTCTGGGTGATCTACGTGGCGCTGGCGCTCGCGGCCGCCGGGTTCGTCCTCGGTCTCGTTTCGCGGAAGCGGCTGCAGGCCGATCCGACTCTCGGAGGCGCGGGTCTGTCGGCGTTCGGATTCCTCGCGTCGCTCGTCGTGCTCATCGTGCGCATCCCGGTGCTCGTGGTCGACCTCGCCGTGCTCGTCGGTGCGCGCTGACGCAGCACCGGACCGCGTCCGGCTGACGTAGCATGACGGGCATGGCCTCCGATCGTTCCGACGACATCGATCACCTCGATTTCGAGACGCCCCGGGATCTCGAACGACAGTTCGCCGCCCCCACAGCCCCGCGACGCGTCGCCCCGCCGTCGACCCCCGACGCGGCCCTCGCAGACGACGATGACGAGGACGGCCCCACGCGACTGCCCTCCTACCGACGGCGGCGCGCCATCATGTTCCTCGTCGCCCTCGTCCTGCTCGTCGCTCTATTCCTCTCGAGCGGATTCCTGAGCCTGTTCCGGCAGGCGCCGGCGCCCACCGATGACGGCGAGCGGGGCGTGAACGCCGCCAGCACGACCGAGCGCGCGGAGTCGGTCGCCCGCTAGAACAGCCCACGGCTCTTCGCGACGTCGAGTGCGGCGCCCCGCGAGTCGACCTCCAGCTTCCGGTAGAGCCGACGGACCGTCGACTTCACCGTGTTGACGCTCACGTACAGCGCTGCCGCGATCTCGGCCATCGACCGGTCGGTGTCGAGCTGCCCGAGGACCTCCTGCTCGCGTCGGCTCAGCAGCCGTGCGTCGCTCGGATCCCGGTGGATGGGGGAGCGTGCATGGGGAGGCGGCACCGAGCTGAGCGCCGCGAGGCGTTCGAGCCAGTCCGGCGGGATGCACTCGTAGGTCGTGTGGATGCGCTCCTCCTCGATGAGCGCATGGGCCTGACGGAAGGAGCGCTCCGCCGACTCGGACTGGCCGAGCGCGAGCAGCGACGCCGCCTCGACGAGGAGGGCGCTCGACTGCACGCGCGGCGTCTCGTCGGCGGCCGTCGCGGGCTGGATGACCTCGGTCGCGTCGTGATACCGGCGCTCGGCGAGGGCGACGGCACCCGCGATGACCAGATCCGTCGTGGTCGAATCACGCTGGGGAGGCATGGACGCCTTCACCGATCGACCGCGCAGGGCCGCGAGGCGCGCTCCCGACGCCCGGATGAATCGACCGTTGGCCCCCGAGACGGCCAGCCGCTCGGGAAGTCGCTCGAGCTGCTGGTTGATGCGAGCCTCGATCACCGTCGCCGTCGCCGCATCGCGCGCCGTCATGGATTCCACCCAGAGAGCTCCGGCCCAGTCCTCGCCGTCGCCGAGGGCCGCGGTGAGGGCGAGCTCGCGCCGCGCTCCGTCGTTGTCGTCCCGATCGAGATGGATGAGGGCACGCGTGATGTAGATGACGCCGTCGTAGCGCCCGGACCCCGCTCGGCGGTCGGCCGCTCGAGCGACCCAGAGCTCGGCGGCGTTCAGCCGCCCGCGGACCGCATGCAGCCAGGCGAGGCGCGCGGCGGCACGCCGTGCGATCGCCGCCTGATCGGTCAGCAGAGCGGTCTCGTACGCCTCCTCGTACTCGAAGCCCGCTCGAGGCGCCTCGGCCTGCTCGAGCGAGCGGCCCCATTGGACGGCCATGTGGGGGAGCGAGGTGAGGATGGCCGCGCGTTCCTGGTTCGAGGACCGGTCGAGAATGGCCCGCGCCTCCTCCGCTGCAGTGCGAGCGACGGTGACATCGCCGGAGGTCCGGGCGTCGGCCGCCCTGGACGTCAGCAGTGCGAGCCGGTCCATCAGCCCGAGCTCGACGCCTCCCATCTCGGCGTCGACCACGTTGACACCCGCGAACCGGGCGGGGTCACCGCCGGCGACGACGTGCTGGAGGTAGTTGGCCGCGACGAGCAACGTGGGGCGATCGACGAAGGCGGCGCCGGGGAGCGAGCGGATCACGGCGAGCAGTTGCTGAGGAGCCTCAGAGGAGAGCACGTCCCAGTGCGCCTCGATGAGCGGGATCGCGGCCTGCCACCCCTCACGGGCGATGACCTCGGACATGGCGACGCGGAAGCGGCCGACGGGGATGCGCTGGTGCGTCCGGTCGGTCCGTGACCGCACGGGGGAATCGTCGGCTCTCGCCGTCACGTCCATCGCTCCCCGTCAGCCCTGAGCATCACGGTCAGCAAACCCCTCGCGTTCGATCCGTCGTCCGGGGTCGATTGAACCGTAGATTCTTCGACGCCTCAATGATCTCGGTCGGCAATCGTCGGCGGGCTCGCCGTCCCACGAAAGGGGGTCCCCTCTTAGGGGGACCAGGCCGCCGACACCGTGTGCCCCGTTCGGGGGCGTCCGGGGTGCATTCCGTCACCCCGGGGGTTAACGCGCGGCCGCCGCCTTGGTCGATCGCGTGCCGCCTCGATTAGCTGTGAATCGGCCGAGAACATGTTCGGGAGTCTCGGCCTCGCTACCGGAGGGAATCACTGTGCCGACTCGCACGCCATCACACACTGCCGAGGGGAGGAGGCGGTTGACCGTGCGTCGACCATCTCGTCTGCTGTCGGCTCTTCTCAGCACCGTGCTCGGTGTCGCCAGCCTCACCGTCGGGGCCGTCGTCGCCGCCGTCCCGGCGAGCGCAGCACCCGGGACACCTGGTACCCCCCAGGCGAACACCGTGGCGTTCGAGGAGAACTTCGAGAACGGCGTCGGAACGACTCCGGTTCTCCTGACGAACTACACCGGCGCCACC
This sequence comes from uncultured Labedella sp., assembly GCA_934636065.1. Classification (GTDB taxonomy): domain Bacteria; phylum Actinomycetota; class Actinomycetes; order Actinomycetales; family Microbacteriaceae; genus Labedella. The sequence goes on along the minus strand of CAKTZW010000007.1, from coordinate 11,186 downwards.
GGACAGCAGTACACCGCCGACAACGGCTGGCTGACCGGCTGTAACGGGCAGGTCCGCAGCTTCAACACCCCGATCACGACGCTCGGCAACTGCACGGCGCAGTCGTCGACGGAGAACATGGGCCAGCTCGCCTACGCGCTCGGCGCTCACAGCAACGCGGCGACCCCGGCGAACAACCACGCCGTCGCCGCGTACACCGAGAACAGCCCCGGCGCGAACGCGATCGAGTTCCAGACGGCGACGGGTATCCCCCTGGCGGACGCCTCCGGCCGCTTCCTGACCTTCAGCGTCGACACCGCGGCCGTGAACTGCCAGGTGTCCGCACCCCAGTACCAGTTCTCGTTCGTCAACGCTCAGGGCGCCGCCACGAACGTTGGCGGCCTCATCAACGCCTGCACCTCGAGCAACACGGTGAATGTGCCGGCATACGGCACTCTGCCCGCACGAGCGATCAACGTCGACACCTACACCTCGAACGGCTCCGTCCTCTTCAACGGCGCGACGGTCGGCGTGCGGATGCGAAACGCGAACGGTTCCGGCCAGGGCAACGACGCGGCCTTCGACAACATCCGCATCCTCGACGTGACCCCGCAGCTCGACAAGTCGTTCAGCCCGACGGCGATCCGTTTCGGACAGACGAGCACGCTGACGTTCACGGTCACGAACACGGAGGAGCTCGCCGCGAAGAACGGCTGGTCCTTCACCGATGCGCTTCCCGAGGGCCTTTCGGTCGCGAACCCCTCCGGCGCCTCGACGACCTGTGCCGCGGGCGTCGTGACGGCTCCGGCAGGGAGCGACACGATCACCGCCTCCGGCAACCTCAATGCCGGTCAGGCCTCCTGCACCATCACGGTGACGGTCGTCCCCGACGGCACGGGCTCGTTCGTCAACGGGCCGGACAACGTCACGACGACCGGCCTCAACGAGCCCGGCGAGTCGACCCTCACGGTCACGGACGCGGACATCCCCCTGGTCACCTGCACGACCGACCCGGTGATCTTCAACACGGGCTACGACGCCGAGACCGGCGGTCAGACCCCCAACGGTGTTCCCGACGAGCGGTGGATGGTCGCCGGTGGAGTGGACGGGCTCGACCACGGGCCGGGGACTCCGCCCGCGGGTCCTCTCGCCGCGACGCTGCCCCCGGAGGGCACGACGTACTCCGCGGCGTTCGCCGGGAAGGCGAACGCCGCCTGGGCGGACAGCCTCTCGGGTGAGTCGCAGTGGATCACGGCGAACTACGTCGTCGGGCAGAACCAGTCCGACGGATACGGCACGTGGTACTACCGGTACCAGTTCGACCTCGACGCGGCCGTCGACCCCGCTTCGTTCCAGCTCAAGATGAACTGGATGGCGGACAACAGCGTCAACGCCGTCTGGGTGAACGAGCAGCTGCAGGAGGGCGACAACCTCCCGCAGAGCCCCGACGCCCCGTATCAGGGTGGTGGCTTCCTCCCGGGCAGCGCGGCGAGCACGACCCTGGACGGACCGTGGCAGACGGGTCTGAACACGATCACCGTGCAGGTCGCGAGCTACTACGTGGCCGAGGGCTTCAACGCCGAGGTGGAGTCGGTGGCCCTGTGCCCCGACCCGTCGTACACGGTCGCGAAGACGTCGTCGGCGGCGACGGTCACCGCGGGTGACACGGTCGACTACACGATCTCGGTCACGAACACCGGGAACGTGCCGTACACCACGGAGGAGCCGGCGTCGTTCACCGACGACCTGTCCGACGTGCTCGACGACGCCGTCTACAACGGCGACGCGTCGAACGGCGCCACCGTGTCCGGGAACACGCTCAGCTGGTCGGGCCCGATCGGGCTCGGGGAGACCGTCACCATCACGTACTCCGTGACCGTCGACGATCCCGTCACGGGCGACAGCGTCCTCACGAACGCTGTCGTGCCGGACGGTCCGGGCGGAGTGTGCGCCACGGAGGACGACTGCACGACGACGACCAACGTCTCCTCTTACACGACGGAGAAGGCGGTGTCCGCCACGACGGCGAACCCGGGCGACACCGTGACCTACACCGTCACCGTGACGAACACGGGAGGCGCCGCCTACACCGACGAGGCGCCTGCTTCCTTCGACGACGACCTCTCGGCCGTCCTCGACGATGCGACGTACAACGACGACGCCACGAACGGCGCCGTGGTGGACGGTGACACCCTGACCTGGTCGGGCGCCCTCGCAGTGGGCCAGACCATCACGATCACGTATTCCGTGACGGTGGCCGCTGCGGGCACCGGCGACGGCGTCCTCGAGAACGTCGTCGTGCCCACCGTCCCCGGCGGCGAGTGCGTCGGCGAGTGCTCCACGACGACGGAGCTGCAGTCCTACTCCGTCGCGAAGACCTCGTCGGCGACGACCGTCAACCCGGGCGGCATCGTGACCTACGAGGTCACGGTGACCAACACGGGCCAGACCGACTACACCGACGAGGACCCCGCGTCGTTCTCGGACGACCTCACCGGCGTGCTCGATGACGCCGCCTACAACGGTGACGCCACGAACGGCGCCGTCGTGACGGGCGTCACGCTCACGTGGGAGGGATCGCTGGAGGTCGGCGAGTCGATCACCGTCACGTACTCGGTGACCGTCGACAACCCCGTGAACGGTGACAACGATCTCCGCAACGCGGCCGTGCCCACGGGCCCCGGCGGCGACTGCGAGACCGAGGACGGTTGCGAGACGAGCACGCTCGTGCAGTCGTACTCCACCACCAAGACGGCCGACACCGACGAGGTCGTCCTCGGCGGGACGATCACCTACACGATCGAGATCGAGAACACCGGAGCGGTCGCCTACACGGACGGCGAGCCGGCGACGTTCACCGACGACCTGTCGGCGATCCTCGACGACGCGACGTACAACGACGACGCGACGAGCGGCGCCACGTACGACGAGCCCACGATCTCGTGGTCCGGTCCACTCGCCGTGGGCGAGACGGTGACGGTCACCTACTCGGTGACGGTCAACGACCCGGCGACGGGCGACGGCGTGCTGCCGAACACCGTCGTCACGGGTGTCGGCGGCAACTGCCCGCCTGACTCGGATGACCCGGCGTGCAACGTCGAGATCCCGGCGAAGTCGTTCACGGTGGCCAAGTCGGCATCGTCGACGACGATCAACCCGGACGCGACGCTGACCTACACGGTCGAGGTGACGAACACCGGAAAGGCCGCCTACACCGCGGCCGACCCGGCGTCCTTCGAGGACGACCTCTCGGCAGTGCTCGATGACGCGACGTACAACGGCGACGCCTCGAACGGGGCCGTCGTGGACGGCGACCTGCTCACGTGGTCCGGCCCGCTGGCCGTGGGCGAGACGATCGCCATCACCTACTCGGTGACGGTCGACTCGCCGGTGGAGGGCGACCAGACGCTGTCCAACTTCGTGCGCCCGACCGGCACCGGCGGCGAGTGCGTGACGGACGACAGCTGCGCGACCACCACCCCGGTGCAGTCGTTCGAGGTCGTCAAGACCGTGAGCTCGACGGACGTCAAGCCGGGCGCGACCGTGACCTACACGATCACCGTCACGAACACGGGTGCGGCCGACTACACCGACGAGGACCCCGCGTCCTTCACGGACGACCTGTCCGACGTGATCGACGACGCCGCCTACAACGACGACGCGACCAACGGAGCCACCTACGCGGCCCCGGTCCTGTCGTGGTCCGGTGCGCTCGCGGTGGGAGAGGAGACGACCGTCACCTACTCGGTGACCGTCGCCGACCCGATCGCCGGCAACGGTGAGTTGAACAACGCGGTCGTCACGCCGCTCGGCGGCAACTGCATCGAGGGCTCCGAGGACGCGGACTGCGCCGTCTCCTCCACCGTCGTGCGGCCTCCGCTCGCGGTGACCGGCCCCTCGGCCGAACTGGGACTCTGGAGCGTCGCGGGCCTGCTCGCGCTGCTCACCGGTCTCGGCATCGTGGTGGCCCGTCGGCGAGCGCTGACCGACTGAGGACCGGACGGGAGGGACGCATGATCGGTCGTCCCTCCCGTCCGACGAGGAGCCCGTCACGGCTGAGGCCGCCGTGACGGGCTCCTCGTCGTTCGAGCGCAGCCCGCGGACAGTCGTGCCGTCTACACTCGTGAGCGCCATGCCCCACCCGTGCCCCATGCCGTCCGCCCGCACCTCTCTGCGGTGCCGCGGATGAGTCGCGGTGATCGTGGTCGTGGCCGGCCCTCGCGGACGGCTCCGCGGACGACTCCGCGGACGACCGTGAGGCGCTCACCAGTCTCCCGTCGGAGGCGTATGCGCCCCGCGACGCGCGGCCTCGTCGTGACCACCGTCATCGCCTCGGCGCTCGTCGTCGTGGTCATAGCCGCCCTCGTGGCGCTCGCAGTCGGCGGCCCTCGACCGAGCGACGAGGCGGGCGGCCCACCCGGTGCCACCGACCCGATCGTGGAAGCGAACCGCATCGACGCGATCCCCCTGCCGGCCTCCCGCTCCATCGCGGACCTCGCCGATCCGGACTGGGTGGCGGAGATCGCCGGCCGCACCGGCATCCCCATCCGTCCGTTGTCCGCGTACGCCGGTGCCGCCCTGCGCCTGGCCGACGAGCAGCCGGCGTGCCGCCTCGAGTGGACGACCCTCGCCGCGATCGGGCGCGTCGAGACGGTGCACGCGACGATCTTCGACTCGGCCCTCGACGACGCGGGCCGCGCGACGCCTCCGATCGTCGGGATCCCCCTCGACGGGGACGGCGTGCTCGCCATCCCGGACACCGACGGGGGAGCGCTCGACGGCGACGCCGAATGGGACAGGGCCGTCGGCCCGATGCAGTTCATCCCGTCCACGTGGTCGGGCATCGGCTCGGACGGCGACGTCGACGGGACGGCGGACCCGCAGCAGATCGACGACGCGGTGCTGACGGCGGCGCGCTATCTCTGCCTGCACGAACGCGATCTCACGCAGCGGGACGACTGGATCGCCGCGATCCACGCGTACAACCCGAACCGCGAGTACAACGCCTCGGTCGCCGACTTCGCGGACCGGTACGCCGACGCCGCGAACGGCTGACGACTCCGTTCGAGCGTCCCCGGCCTCCGAGGGCGGCGCGGGCCCGGGGAGCGCCCCCGATACGATGGTCCGCATGGTGAAGATGGCGGAGGCACTCGTGCGCCTGCAGACCCTCGCCGGCCTTCCCACCGTCACCGCTCTCGCCACAGCCTTCCGCGACGCGGGCCACGAGCTCGCACTCGTCGGCGGTCCCGTGCGGGACGCGATGCTCGGTCGCGGCACGAACGACCTCGACTTCACCACCGATGCGCGTCCCGACGAGATCCTGCGGATCGTCACGCCGATCTCCACGGCGCAGTGGGACATCGGTCGCGACTTCGGCACCATCGGCGCTCGGGTGGACGGCGAGACCGTCGAGATCACCACCTACCGTGCCGACGAGTACGACGGCACGACCCGCAAGCCCGTGGTCGCGTTCGGCGATTCACTCGAGGGCGACCTCGCCCGCCGCGACTTCACCGTCAACGCGATGGCGCTGCGCGTCCCGGAGGTGGCCCTCGTCGATCCGTCCGGCGGCGTCGAGGACCTCGTGGCCGGAGTCCTCCGCACGCCCATCGACCCCGACGTGAGTTTCGGGGACGACCCCCTGCGCATGCTCCGGGCCGCCCGTTTCGCGGGGCAGCTCGGCTTCTCGGTCCACGAGGAGGTGCGGGCCGCGATGGCCGAACGGGCGGCGACGCTCGACATCGTGAGCGCCGAGCGCATCCAGGGCGAGCTCACGAAGCTCCTCAGCACCGACGCGCCGCGGAACGGCATCCGACTCCTCGTCGACACCGGTCTCGCCGAGCGCTTCCTGCCCGAGATCCCCGCGCTCCGGCTCGAGATCGACGAGCACCATCATCACAAGGACGTGTACGAGCACTCCCTGACGGTGCTGGATCAGGCGATCGGGTACGAGAAGGAGCGGCACCCGGGGGAGGAGCCGGACGTCACGCTTCGCCTCGCGGCCCTGCTGCACGACATCGGCAAGCCCGCCACCAAGCGCACCGAACCGGGCGGCGTCACGTTCTACCACCACGACATCGTGGGCGCGAAGCTCGCGAAGAAGCGCCTCACCGCCTTGCGCTACGACGGCGACACCATCCGCGACGTCGCCCGGCTCGTGGAGCTGCACCTCCGCTTCTTCGGCTACACCGAGGCGGCGTGGAGCGACTCCGCCGTCCGCCGCTACGTGCGGGACGCTGGTCCGCTCCTCGAGCGGCTGCACATGCTCACGCGCGCCGACGTCACGACGCGGAATCGACGGAAGGCCGACCGGCTCGGATTTGCGTACGACGATCTGGAGCACCGCATCGCCGACCTGCGCGAGCAGGAGGAGATCGACGCAGTGCGACCGGAGCTCGACGGCAACCGCATCCAGGAGGTCCTGGGCGTCCGACCGGGGCGCGTCGTCGGAGAGGCGTACCGCTTCCTCCTCGAGCTGCGTCTCGACGAGGGCCCGCTCGGCGAGGAGGAGGCGGAGCGCCGCCTGCTCGAGTGGTGGTCAGGGCGCGCGGACCAGGTCTGACGGGCGGGGTGGAGTGCTCTGCGGCCCTCCACCCCGCCCCTTTCACTTCTGACCGCTCGGTTCCCAACTGACGACGAGGCGCCGCGTCACGCGCACGAGCAGGTTCAGCAGGATGCCGAGCGCCGACAGGATGATGAGGAGCGCGAACACCGCTGGGGTCTCCATGCGCCCCTGCGCCTGCAGGATGAGCACGCCGAGCCCCTGCTGCGCACCCACGAACTCCGCGACGATCGCGCCGATCATCGCGCTCGCGACGGCGAGTTCGAGGCCGCTGAAGATCTGCGGCAACGCGGCGGGGATCATGAGCCGGAGGCGCAGCTGCAGGCTCGACGCACCGTTGACCCTGAACAGATCGATCTGGTCGCGATCGACGCTCCGCAAGCCGTGGATGGTGTTGACCAGCACGGGGAAGAACGCCAGCAGCACGACGACGACGACCTTCGAAGGCAGCCCGAACCCGAACCAGATGATGAACAGGGGCGCGATCGCCACCTTCGGGATCGACTCGATCGCCACGATGTAGGGGAAGACGATCCCGTACACGGTGGGCAGGTTCGCGAGCGTCACGGCGAGCACGAGACCGAGCGCGACGCCGATGACGAGGCCGAGGCCCACCTCGGTCATCGTCGCGGCACCGTGCTCCAGATAGCGCGGCAGTGCAGCGGGGTCGAACAGCGCCACGAGCACATCGCTCAGCACGGGCATGACGTAGGACGGGGTGTCGAGCAGCGTGGGGAGGAACTGCCAGGCGAGCAGCACGGCGCCGAGCACGCCGAGCGCACCGAGTGTCTGCGTGCCGCGGCTCATGCCGAAGCGACGCCGAGGCGACGCGGTCGCGGTCGTGGTCGTGGTGGTGGCCGGCGGAGTGGACGTCGCGGTCATGCGACCCTCACCTCGAAGTGCCCACGGATCCGAGCGCTGAGTGCGGCGAACTCCGGGCTGCCCATCAGATCGGGTCCCCGCTCACGGCCGAACGGAACGACGATCTCGTCGACGATCCGCCCGGGTCGGGCGCTCATGACGATCACCCGTTCGGCGAGGAACACCGCTTCGGGAATCGAGTGCGTGATCAGCACGGCGGTCTTGTGCGTCTCCCGCCAGATGCGGTTGACCTCGACGTTCAGACTGTCGCGGGTCATCGCATCGAGTGCGCCGAACGGCTCGTCCATCAGCAGCAATGACGGATCGTGGACGAGTGCCCGGCAGATCGCGGCTCGCTGCTGCATGCCGCCCGACAGCTCGCCCGGGCGCTTGCCGGCGAAGTCCTCGAGCCCGACCATCCGCAGCAGCGCCCGGCCGTGCTCACGGTCCGCCGCGGAGACCCGGCGTTTCAGCGACAACGGCAACAGCACGTTGTCGAGGATGTCGAGCCATGGCAGGAGCGTCGCCTTCTGGAACACCATCCCCGCGTCGCCGCTCGGCGTGCCCAGTGCTCGGCCGCCGAGGGTCCCGCTCCCGGAGGTGTGCTGTTCGAGGCCGGCGAGGATCTTGAGAAGCGTGGTCTTGCCGCATCCGCTCGGTCCGACGATGGCGAGGAACTCGCCCTCGCGGATGCGCAGGTCGACATCCGACAGCGCCGTGACGTCGCCCGTCCTGGTGCGGTAGACCTTACTGAGCTGCGAGAGCTCGACGAGGGCGCTCATCCGTCGATCCCGTAGACGTCGAGGAGGTTCTGGTGCATCACTCGCTCGGCGAGCCATCCGGCCTGACGCACCGACCAGAGCCCGTCGCGGACGCCGCTCGTCAGCACCCGGTCGAGCCCGGCGCGCGCACGCATCGTCGAGGCGTAGTGCATCTCCGGTGACCCCGTGTCGGAGCCGTACATGACCTTGTTGGCGGGGAGAAGCTCGAGCCACTCCTCGAGCACTCTGGTCATGGTGTGGTGCTGCAGGTACGTCATCCACGAATAGTCGAGATGGACGTTGCCGTACATCTGCGCGAGCGCGGTGAGGGATGAGCTGTACGGGAATCCGCCGTGGATGAGGATGACCCGGAGCCGATTGAGGCGCGCGTCTCCGAGGAGCGGCTCGAGCAGCAGAGGGTTGGCGCCCGTGATCTTGAGCCCGGGCTCGGCGTGACCCATGCCCGAGTGGATCTGCAACGGGACGCCCTCGTCGTTCGCCCATTCCGCGATCTCGAAGGTGAGGAAATCGCTCAACGCCTTGTGTGCCGTCGGGTCGAGCTCGCCGGCCGTGGCCAGCGTGCGCCACGCGGCGTCCGCCGTCTCGTCGTCGACGCGTTCGAAGGCGAGCGAGCGCACGTAGGCGGAGGCGATCTTGAGCCCGACGAAACCGGACTCACGCCGGAGCTCGAGAGCACGACGCACGAACTCCCGATACTCGCCGAGCGTCGTGGGGCGCTGCGACAGTCCGACGATCTCGAGCTGACGGTCGAGCACTGTCGAGAAGATGCGGCGGAAGCGCGGCGTGTCGGTGCCGCGCCCGGTGTAGGTCGGGTGACCAAAGGGATACAGGTAGGGATCGATGCGTCCGATCGGCTTGTAGCGCGAGTGCGGCCAGAGCTCGGCGTCGATCTCCGGGATGTCGGTCAGCACACTCGTCGTCCCGGACAGGTGCAGCGCGCGGTCGTACAGCGCCGTCGCGTCCTCCAGCCGCTCCCGTTTGCTCGCCTCGATCAGCTGGTCGCGGGAGAGGTCGCCGTACAGGGCTCGGCTGCCCTCCGCGAGCGCGACGGCATGCACCGAGGTCGACTGGAAGCGCAGGCTCTCCTCGATGAGGGCGGGGATCCCGAAACGTTGCGCCAACTCGCGCGTGCGCTCCTGGTCGTGCGATTCGACCGCGGACATGTACTCCTGGTAGTGCGCGTGCGGGATCTTGGCCTCGACATGACTCATCGCGTTCTCGATCTCGTACATGTCGATGCCTTCGACACGCTGTCCGGGACGGATGTAGCCGGCGTGGCTGTGGTGGTCGACAGCGGGAACCCCGTCGCTGAAGGTGAGGTCTGCGTCGGTCATTCGGCACTCCATTCGGTGGCCTCGGCGATGACGCTCTCGGCGTCGAAATCGTTGTACTGCTCGACGAGGTCGTTGCTCACGTGCTCCTGCGCTTCGATCTCGGTGTCGATGATCCCGGCGTCGTAGGCGAAGTCCGCCCAGGCCTCGACGGCGGCGGGGTCGTAGTTCCCCCAACTGCTGTTGCCCTGCGGGTCACCCGCCTCGAGGAGCACGATGCGACGTTCGAGGGCGACCAGATCGGTGGCGAGCTGCTCGTCCTCGCTCACGCCGGCGAGGCGTGTCTCGGGATAGCTCTCGTACATGATGCGGAGGGCGGCCTCGGGATTGGTGGCCGTGAACAGCGTGCCCTTCGCCATCGCGCGGCCGAAGCCGGCGATCGCATCCGAGCTCTCCTCGAGGTAGTCCGGAGACGTGAAGTAGGTGGTGGAGAACAACTGCTCGACCTCGTCGGTCGTGAAGTAGTTGAACTCGGCACCCGTCGCCTCGAAGGCCGCGTACTCGGTGTCCCACAGCGAGAGCGCCTGCACCTGATCGGACTCGAGCGCCTGCAGTGCGGCCGCGCCCGTGCCGACGGCGATGTTGGTGAAGTCGGTGTCCTCCTCGAGTCCGGCGGAGGCGAGGATCCCGTTCGAGAGCAGGAGGTTGCTGGAACCGAGACTCGACTGGCCGATCGAACGACCCTCGAGATCGTCGAGTGTCTGCACCGGTCCGTCCGCGAGCGACACGATGGACCCGGTCTGCTGGCGGATGTAGTTGTAGATGAGCGTCACGTCCTCGCCGGAGGCCACGGCCTGCCAGAGCGGCTCCGGCGGGGTGCTTCCGATCTCGATCGAGCCCGCGTCGACGCCCTGGACGATGGAGGCGGAGTCGGAGGTGTTGATGATCTCCACGTCGAGGCCCTCGTCCTCGAAGTAGCCGAACGCCGAGGCGACGGCGAGGGGCGCGTTGTTGGCGCCCATCTGGGTCGGGAGGGCGAAGCGCACGGATTCGAGGGCGTCACCGCCCGCAGAGGTGGCCTGACCGGCACAGCCGGTGAGAGCGAGCGTCGCCGTCAGCAGGACGGCGATGGTGGGGTGCTTGGGACTCATTTCTGCTCCTGGGGATGAGGGCGGAGAGTGACTGGATGATCGGCGAGCGGGTACGCCGAGGGCGGCGTCGACGGATCGACGCGTGGAGAGGCTGGTCAGTTGGAGCCGCGTCGACGATGCGGGACAGACGGCGGGGTGACGATCCAGACGGCTTCGGCGGTGTCGCCGCCGGAGTTGTGGAGCGCGTGCGGCACCGAGGTGCGGTACTCGACGCTGTCGCCGGCTTCGAGCACGTGTGTCTCGTCGCCGATCGTGAGGGTGATCTCGCCCCGGGTCACGAGGCAGATCTCCTGCGAATCGCCGTGCGTGTAGTCGGGACCGCCCGTGCGGGCGTCCGGCTCGTACTCGGACACCAGCACTTCGACGTTGCCCACCGGCGGCTGTGTGATTCCGAAGTGACTGATGCCCCCGTCCGAGAACAGGTGCGGCCGCTCGGAGCGACGGAGCACACGGCCGTGTTCCGGAGCGGGCTGGAACAGCTCCAGCCACGTGAACCCGAACGCGTCCGCTATGGAGCGGATGACGCCCAGGCTGGGGTTGGTGGCCTGGCCGTTCTCGATCTGGCTGATGTAGCCGGCGC